>JAQUYJ010000026.1 GCA_028691905.1 Bacilli bacterium | reverse complement strand
GATCTAATCCTGCGGTTGGTTCATCCAAAACCAAAATATTCGGATCGGATGCTAAAATTCCAGCAATTGCAACTTTTCTCATCTGCCCGCAACTGATATTAAAAGGACTTTTTTCCAATAAAGTTGTTATTCCCATTATCTCAGCTATTTCTTTTGCTTTTTCTTCCGGATTTATTACGCCAAAATTTTTCGGACCAAATATGATATCTTTCAGTACTGTTTCTTCAAATATCTGATATTCCGGAAATTGAAATACCAAACCCACTTTTTTCCTTATCGGTTTTAATTTAATTTTAGGCTTTGGTGTTATTTCAAATTCATCAATATGAACAGTTCCTTTCGTAGGAATCAATAGCGCATTGAACAACTGAACGAGTGTGGATTTTCCACTTCCCGTATGTCCTACCAAAGCAATGAACTCATCCTGCGAAGCAATCTCCAAATTGATATCTGACAATGTATATTGAACGCTACGATTTCTACCATGGGGGTTATAATAAGCAAAACTTACTTCTGATAAGTTAATTCCCATAAGGTCTCCTCGATTTTTGCTTTCTCCAATAAGGTAGATTGCTCAACCATTTCTATTAGTTTCATTGTTTCCAATATATCCAATTTACTTGCTTTTAAAATTTCCTTTTCCTGAAATATTTCCTGCGGTGTCCCCGCTAAAACAATCGATCCTTCGTTCATCACAATTACTTTATTAGCCAAGAGCGCTTCTTTCAAATTATGAGTTATTGATATTACCGTTCTTTTTCCTTTAAGTTGACGAATAACTTCAACAACTTCCTGTACCCCTCTTGGATCAAGCATGGATGTTGCTTCGTCAAATATAATCACTTCAGGATCACATGCCAGTACTCCGGCTATAGCAACACGTTGTTTTTCACCTCCGGACAAACTTTCCGGATTAGCATCCAAAAATCGATCCATTGATACCAATTTAGCATATAGCTCTATTTTATCAAGCATATCCTGCCTTGGCAATTGCCGATTTTCCAACCCAAAAGCAATATCATCTTTTACGCTGACCCCAACAAATTGATTATCAGGATTTTGAAATACAATCCCAATTTTTTGTCTTAATTCATCAACAGTTTCTTCCGTTAATTCTATTCCATCTATTTTAATGGATCCAGTGTCCGGTTTCAGCAGTCCAACAATGAGTTTGGCCAGAGTTGACTTACCGCTTCCATTATGTCCCAATAGGCATACGAAATCTCCACGGTTAATCTGCATACTGACATTATTGACCGCTTTATCTTTTTTGCTGTATTGGAATGTTAAACTTTGAATATCAATAAAACTCATTTTTTTCTCCCATATTATGGAACTAATACATCATCAATATGATCTTTCGTTTCGACAAATCGAACAATTACACCATTGGTACATACAATAGGAAGTATTCTTTTTGTACTCATATATCCTTTCATACAAATTTTATTTTCGCAGCTTGCATCATCCATATGAGTGTGCTCATATGTAACATGAATAATATTGGTGATTGGAAATGTCGACGTAACTTCAAAATAAGATAGATATTGTATTTCGCCAACTTTCTTTTTTACTTCCAACCGGTTTAAATCTTCTTCGTAAATTCGAATTTCATAAATAATATCAATATCTTCTTTGTAGTCAATGGAATCAATGACCATATCTTTGTAAACAATTTCCAGTTTTGCTTTACTGGTATCAATTAGAAATCGGTTAAAAAATAGCCCAACAAATGTTGCAACTATAATCAACACCAATCCAATCACCAAAAAATCAAGTTTTTTCATCTTTCCACCATTGTTACTTTATTCAAGCTATTTTACCATGAAACACCTCTTTTTGCAAGAAAATGAATAGGAAGCCCTATTCATTTTTTAGATTCATTTTATAAAGCAATCATATTCATCTTGAAATGTAATTTCACCATTATTAATTATTCTATTTTCTTTTTCTCCGACTAACAATAAAGATCCATCCATCATAACTTTACTCACCAGATAGTTTTTATTATCAAGTTTTATCTTTTTCCCAGATAATATATGCAATTGTTGATATTCTTCCAGAAAAAATTTAGGATCTTTTTCAAAAAGTGGATACATTTTTTCCATCCAATAGCAAATTTTATCAATTCCTTCCTGTAACGAAAAAGTCTTGTTTTCAGATAGAAAAACAGAAGTAGCTTTTGCGTTGTCAACGAAATGAAAAGCTTTTGCGTTGATGTTGATGCCTATTCCAATAATGATTGCTTCCAGTTTTTTTTCGTGAATCGTTTCAATTAAAATCCCAGCAACTTTTTTATTGTCTATGAAAATATCATTGGGCCATTTTACACTTGCATCTATGTTCCAATCGCGTAATAAATAAACAACAACCATTGCCGTAAATAATGAAAGCAAAGATACTTGATTAAAAACAGGAGTTGGTTTGATAAGGATGGAACAAGCAATATTTTCCTGGTTACCATTCTCCCATTGTCTGTTCCATCTTCCACAGCCTTCTGTTTGGTTAAAACTGTAAATCATCGTAAAAGACTCCATGTTGTGGTAATGGTTTTTTACATATTTATTTGTTGAATCAATCGTTGGAATATATATTTTCTTCATATCAATTATCCTTTTATAAAAAGCCCTTTAGGGCTTATTTAACTATTTTGCCTGTTGAATCGTATTTTTTAATGCTTGAATAGCTTCTTCCGGCAATTTGTCAATTTCATCATTGTTTTGAATAAATTCCAGCCGATCCATCATTCTGTCTTTTACCATTTTTCCATATTCGCAATTATCAAAATCAACATCAAAACCATTAATAGGCGCATACTCTAATTCAGAATACGGGCCAAATGGGATAAATTCAGTATTCATCGTAATGATATCTTCAATTAAACCCAGTGTTACCTGGGGGGTGATTTTTTTGTTCAGGAAAAAACCGGTGTTTATTATATAACATTCCACTTTTCGATTTTGAAACAAATCCTTGAATTTATAATAGTCTTGTGCCAATGGATAAAGACGAAAAGGATTTGCGTAGGGTACGATTACCAATTTATTTGGATCTTCCCCTTTGATATATTCTGCGGTTGTTCTTTTGGTTGCAAGGGTCGCTCCCATTACTGATGCCAATGCGGGAGACTTAATTTTTATTACCGGAGGCAAGCTGCTATCTTTCATAATCCAAAAAATGGCATCACAGCTTTTCTCAAAACGATATGCTCTTTTCGGTGTTGCAAATTTTGATTTGACTGTTCTTCCGTTACCGTTTCGTATATCCTGTGTTACAGGAACAATGTTATTGTTCTGATCAGTAGTGACTCCGCAATTCTGAATGGTTAGAAAATATTTAGATTGGGGATTGGTTAGAGGATAATCCTGTGTTTTATCAAAATAGGAAGGTTCTAAACTGATCGAAGAAGCATCTTTGTTTGAAATGATGAATGCATCATCATGTAATACAGTAATATCAAATTTCTGATTATGATCCGATAGAGTAATCGTTGATTTACCGCTTCCGGACAAACCAAAAACACCAATTACTTTGTCTTTATCTTTTCCTAAATGAAATTGTTTTTGTCCACCATGACAGGCAGTATACCCGTTTCTTTGAGCGATGGACCAAGCTAAAGTCAATGTCCCTTTTTTGTGTTCTCCAAAGTATTTCATACCAAGTAAACAGGCACAATTGGACTTTTCTTCAAACAAAGCAAGTCCTTCGGAAAATTGGGGAGGATATTGGTCGGGATCGGATAAAATGTATATATCACCTTCATCCAGCAATACAGAATCATTATAAATTCTTGTCGTTTTTTCATCTACTATTTGAAAATTCAAAACCCAGTTATACAATAAATTTTCATATCCTTCCGGAATTAGCAAGTGTGCTTTCACCATGAATTCTTTATCCAGTCCGACATATACCTGTGCATGATATAATTTTTTCCTATGCGTTGCAAATTCAACATCTCTTAATAAGCTGGCAAATTGGTCCTCATTTTCTTTATTCACCAATCTTCTTAATCTGGCTTGCCTGCCTGTGATGTTTCCATCATTAAACAACAACACTTTCGCATCGCTCGGCAGGCCCAATTCTTCTGCCCGTTCTACTTTTTGGCTGGTAATAATTGTTCCCGGAGCATTTTTTGCTAAATCATATGCCTGGTTGACAGTTAAAACAGGAATGACATTATTTTGATAAAATGCGCTTTCTATAGTAGTCCTAATTCGAGTAAATAATTTCGGCGTTGCCAATCCAATTTCCGAAATAGGTAAATGGGCTTTTGTAGCCATTGCTGATTCCTCCTGTGTAAATTTTATCAGTTAGATCAATTAATCTAAAAGGATTAGATTATTTCCTAACTCATTTCATTTTAGCATATCTATGCTCTTTATGCAATAGACTCAGGATGGAATAGCTTCATATTATAATAAAAATCCACCTTGCCGGTGGATTTTTATTAACGGTTATAGAATTCAACGATAAGATTGTCTTTAATTTCGGTCATGAATTCTGAACGTTCTGGTAAACGAAGTAATGTGCCTTCCAATTTGTTTTCATCAAAAGATAAATATTCTTTTCGTGAAACCATACCTGCTAAAGCATCTTGAATTGCTGTTAATTTTCTTGATGTTTCTTTTACAGCAATTGTTTGACCTGGTTTAACAATGTAGGAAGGGATATCCACTTTATTTCCATTGACTGTGAAGTGTGCGTGGTTAACCAATTGTCTTGCTTGACGTCTTGTTGCTGCGAATCCTAAACGGTAAACCAGATTATCTAATCTGCTTTCCAATAAGATCATGAAATTGTCACCACGGTTCCCCTGCATTTTTCCAGCGATATCAAAGAATCGACGAAATTGTCTTTCATTCATACCATAAGTAAAACGAACTTTTTGTTTTTCTTGTAATTGCACTCCATATTCTGACAATTTGGTGCGGCGTTGCCCGTGTTGTCCAGGAGCATAGCGTCTACGTTCTTTACCGTTTTTACCTAAAGCAAATTCTTTTCCGCTTTCTAATACAGAAAATCCCAATCGTCTGGATTGTTTCCAAGACGGACCTGTATAACGTGCCATTTTTGTTCCTCCTTATTTTCATATTGTAAGGACTTAAATCAAATGAGTAGAAAAAACATTAAATACGAGTTTTCATCATACAGCTCGACTACTTACTCCCTCATTGGGTTATTCTTTTCTATTCTTTATCTAAGTGCTGTTCTTACTGCACTAGAGTATTATACTCTATGGTCATTTAAAAGTCAATTGATTTTTATTCGCTAATTTAGTTGTTTTCCTGATTGATATCACAATACTTGTGAAATAGAATCGAAGTTCGTTTGTAGACAATGAAAGAAAGGATTGATACAATAGAAGATAATAAAATGTTAAAGGGAAGGATTGCCAGCAATAAATAGGGAACCATGTAGTTCTGTTCTGTAATCCAAGGCATTAGCGGTGTTAATAAATCCAAGAATCCTGCTTTATATTCCCCACCAATCATCACACCACTTATTCTTCCACTGAAAAATAATTGAATATAAAAATCAGTTAGGAATAGCAGATTTGCTAAAAAAGCAACCACAACCCAGGCAATACTGGCATATATTAAAGCCAAAATTGCGTTTTTCTTTGTTTTTTTATGATGATAAATATAAGATGAAATAAGAACAACTGCTAATCCTATTAATAAATCTGCCAGTTCACCTACTCCAATTGTTGAAGTAAAAGGTAATTTTATGATGGTTCGAATAATTACCACCATTACTCCGCTGACAGGTCCTAATAAAAACCCTGAAATTAAAACTGGGACATTCGAAAATTGAATTTCTAAAAATCCAGGAAATAGAAATGGTAAATTGAATTTTAAAAAATATAAAGCAATTGATAAAGCTGAAAATATGGATATAGTGGTTATTTTAACAATTTGCTGTTTTCTTGTTAATTGCTTTTTCTCCTCTTTTTTCTTTAAAATAAATATTGAAATGAAAAATAACACCATTAATAAAATGGTAAATAAGAGTTTTACTAATTGTTGATGACTTTTTAAATAGTCAACAATGGCATTTAGTATCATGTTTTATACCTCCTTATAATAAAAAACACCCGTATTCGGGCGGGCATAAAAAAGCATATCAAAATGAATCTTGCTTTATTTTCTTCTCTCATCTAGACTTTTACTATCGGTGTTGGAATTTCACCAACTCCTGTCCTTAGCGGACTCGCAGACTATACTGCCGGTCTGGAATTTCACCATGCCCTGAAGAATACATCTTATTATATCTCTGTTTCTTCAAAATGTCAATATTTGAAACCGTTTTAATTCATGAAAAAAGACTGTTTGCACAGTCTTTTTTCTATTTAATTGCAGCGTAAGTGAACTTAACAAAATCCTCTGGATCCAAACTTGCTCCTCCAATCAACGCACCATCAATATTGGGCTGAGCCATCAGTTCATCAATATTAGAGATTTTTACAGACCCTCCATATTGAATACGCACTGCATCAGCAAGTTCTTTCGAATAAAGTTGAGCAATTTTTTGGCGGATAAAAGCGCATGTTTCTTCAGCCATCGCTGCAGTCGCTGTTTTTCCGGTTCCAATAGCCCAAATCGGTTCATATGCAATTGTTAATGATGATATATAGGAAGCGGGAATTTTATTTAATCCTTTTTCCAATTGTGCCGAAAGAATCACTTCGGTTTGATTGTTCTCTCTTTGTTCCAATGTTTCTCCTATGCAAAATATTGGTTTTATTTCATGTTTGAAAGCAGCCATTAATTTTTTATTTACGGTTTCATCCGTTTCATTGTACATTGCTCTTCTTTCACTATGACCAATAATGACATAGCTGACATCAATACTTTTTAACATTGGAGCAGAAATTTCACCAGTAAATGCTCCGCTATCTTCAAAATGCATATTTTGAGCACCAATTCGCAAATTTTCACCTTGTCTTTTGGCTAAACAGCGCAACACATAAAACGGAGCACAAATAACACTATCCACTTCTTCAATTGATGCAACTTTTTCATTTACCGAATAGACAAACTTTAAAGCTTCATCTCTTGTTTTAAACATTTTCCAGTTTCCAGCAATAATTGGTTTTCTCATTATTATCTCACTACCATGGATTGTAAAGCTGCAATTGCTTCTTCAGCATCCACTCCTCTTGCCTCGATTTCGACACGCGCACCTTCTAATACTGCCAACGACATTATACCTAAAATAGATTTCAGATCAACTTCTTTATTTAAATATTTCAACGCAATATCCGCTTCAAATTCAGAAGCTTTTTGAACTATTTTTTGAGCCATTGCTGCATCGATTCCAGATGTATTTTCAACAATCATACTTACAGTTTTCATGTGTTATTCCTCCTATTATTTATCATTTATAATGATGATTCCGGGTAATTCTTTGCCTTCCAAATATTCAAGGGAAGCTCCCCCACCGGTTGATATATGTGTGAATTTATTTTCGTAGCCAAATTGAATGGCTGCAGCAGCAGAATCTCCTCCACCCAAAATGGTTGTTGCATCTTTTAAATTTGCAAGCATTTCGCAAATAGCTTTTGTACCAACAGCAAACTTATCAAATTCAAATACTCCTGCAGGGCCATTCCATACAACAGTTTTTGCGTTCTTCAATTCATTTTTAAATAATTCAATTGTTTTTGGTCCGATATCCAATCCCATCATATTAGTTGGGAATTGGTTTGCGTCTGAAATTGTTGTTTGAGCATCCGGAGTAAATTCATTTGCTAAAACATTATCAATTGGCAAAATTAATTTACCCTTTGCTTTCTCTAGTAGGCTTTTTGCGAAATCGACAAAATCCAATTCACATTTACTTGTGCCCACTTCATATCCCAAAGCTTTATAGAAAGTATAAGCCATTGCACCACAAATTAAAATTTTATCAGCTTTGGTTAATAAGTTTTCTATAACAGAAATTTTATCGCTTACTTTAGCTCCTCCTAAAATAGCAATAAAAGGTCTACTAGGATTATTAACAGCTTCTCCGATAAATTTAATTTCTTTCTCCATTAGAAAACCCGAAACGACATCTGTTATATTTGCTGCAATTCCTGCATTGGAAGCATGAGCTCGGTGAGCAGTTCCAAATGCATCATTTACAAACACATCTCCCAATGATGCCCAATATGCACCTAATTCCGGATTGTTTTTCGATTCTTTTTTGCCATTCAAATCTTCAAATCTTGTATTTTCAAACATAACAATTTCTTTTTCTTTTAATTTGGATATTGCTTGTTCCAGTTCCGGTCCTCGTGTAAAAGGCACGAAATAAACGGGCTGTTGCAATAATTCAGATAATCTATTTGCAACCGGTCTTAAAGAGTTGGTTAATTTGTCTTCTTCAGTTGCAACTCTTCCCAGATGGGAAAATAATATCAGTTTCCCTCCTTGCTCCAATACATATTGGATGGTTGGTAATGCTTGAACGATACGATTGTCATCAGTTATTTCCCCATCTTTCATTGGTACATTGAAATCAACACGTATTAATACTTTTTTCCCTTTTAGGGAAATGTCCCGAATTGTTTTTTTCATAAATATGTCTCCTTTACTTTTCACTCATATATTATATCATAAAAATAATAAAATGTGTACATTTTCCCGTAAATAAAACCGCTTTTATCGAGCGGTTTTATTGATAATTTTATCTATTAATTTTTTACAATTCGCAGTTCTGTTTGAGGATCGAAGAAATGACATTTGTTCATATCAAAAGCCAATTCAATTTCATCACCCATGTGCACATCTGCGCGAGCATTTACTCTTGCAACAATCGGCTGTGTATTAACTGCAGAATAAATAAGTGTTTCCGCTCCCAACAATTCAGCAACATCAACTTTAAAGGTTGATTTTGCTCCATTATATGTTTCTATAACAACATTTTCATCATGAATATCTTCCGGTCTGATTCCTAGAATAATCTCTTTTTCAATATAGTTTTGTTCTTTTAACATATTGAGTTTTGCAGCAGGAACCTTGAATTTAGTAATACCCAATTTATGATCCCCGCATACAAAGTTTCCATCTTCCATTACTTTTCCTTCAATGAAGTTCATTGGAGGTGTACCTATGAATCCACCGACAAATTTATTGTTTGGGAAATCATAGATATCTTTTGGTGCCCCGATTTGTTGAATATATCCGTCTTTCATTACAACAATACGACTTGCCATAGTCATCGCTTCAATTTGGTCATGGGTAACGTATATGGTTGTTATTCCTAATTTTTCAGTAATTTTAATAATTTCAGTTCTCATTTGAACACGAAGTTTAGCATCAAGATTGGATAATGGTTCATCCATTAAGAATACTTTTGCATCACGAACAATAGCTCTTCCCAATGCAACACGTTGACGTTGTCCACCTGATAATTGTTTTGGGCGACGTTGCAATAACGGTCTTAAACCTAATATTTCAGCTGCTTGATTTACTCGTCGATCGATTTCATCTCTAGAAAATTTTCTTAATTTTAATCCGAATGCCATGTTATCATAAACAGTCATATGTGGATATAGTGCATAGCTTTGGAAAACCATCGCAATATTACGATCTTTGGGAGCAACATCGTTTACGACTTCATCATCAATTCGTAATTCGCCTGATGTGATGTCTTCCAATCCAGCGACCATACGTAACGTAGTTGTTTTTCCACAACCAGACGGTCCTACTAAAACGATAAATTCCTTATCTTTTACATTTAAATTGAAATCTACAACAGCATGTACATTTCCTTCATAAACTTTGTTAATGTTTTTTAAAGTTACAGTTGCCATATGAATCCTCCTATATGAACTAATCTAATTATACCTAATATTTGAATTAAAGCAATGTGCAATCTGCACAATTATTTCCATTTTAATAAAATATAAACAGCCATCGCATCGTTGAATTTTTGAATATAAAAGCCAGTTTCTTTTTGGATATGTTCTATTTTATTATTAATGGTATTTCGATGCATATAAATACTGCTTGCTGTTTTGGTGATATTCAAATTGTTTTCAAACAGTGCATTGATAAGAAATAAAAAAGAAGGGTCTTCTATAATTGTTTTCAATAATATTGATGTTATTTTACTTATTTGATCTGCTTGATATTTTGCCAACTCAATAATCAACAGTGTATTATTCAAATAACGGATTGGATGTTTTTCATAAAATTGCAAATAAATATCAAATAAAATACGAAATCCTTCAGGCTGGCTGCGGTTAATGGGCCCACTTTCAAATAATACTAAATTACTGTTAAAATCTTCATTTAAAGAAGGAATGATATCCAAAAAGTCAAAATCTTTTTTTTCGTAATAAAAGAAAACAATGTAACCTTTTAAAATTAAATGATGCGATACTTTTAAAAGTTCCTGAAAGAAAGTGATAATATTAGAAATTTGCTGAGAATGAATGAAATCCGTTCTGATTGCGAAAAAGTAAAAATGCTTTTCTTTAAATGGACATTTTTGATTGCAAAATAAATAATCGAATAAATTGGATGGCGTTTTTTGAAAGTACTTTTTTTCGTAATCTTTTATATTTTCTGTTTTAGGAACACTAAAAAATTTACCTTCATCAAAAAAATACCAGTATTTTTGATAATCAAATTTTTCATTTTCATACGTATACATGAAGTCCTCCATTAAAAGAATTCCTCTAAGAAACTCCAAAATTCCGGATAATCGTTTTGTATCATTGCTAAAAAT
>JAQUYJ010000025.1 GCA_028691905.1 Bacilli bacterium | reverse complement strand
TAAGCAAAGCAATTATCCACCGGAAGTGATTCATGAATTTTTAAAGGTCGTATTGCTCCGCGTTGTTGATACTTTCTGGATGGAACATATTGATGCGATGAGTGAATTACGGCAGGCAGTCCGCTTGCAGTCCTATGCTCAGATCAATCCATTACGGGAATATCAGGAAATCGGCTTCCAAAAGTTTGAAGAGATGATTCAGAATATAGAAAATGAATCGATGCGATTCATTAATCGGGCTCAAATCAAAGATAATTTGCAGCGGGAAGCTGTTGTGAAGAATACCTATGCTTCATCTGGAAAAGAAGAAACAAAGAAAAAACCATCCATTGCCAAGGACAAAGTTGGACGGAATGATCCATGTCCCTGTGGAAGCGGAAAAAAATATAAAAACTGCTGTGGTAGAGGTCAATAATACTCAAAGGAACCATTCTTTGAGTATTTTTGGGCAGGAAAAAGGAGGAAATTCATGGAAAATTATGAAATTAATAAAGCAATCGAAAACTATACAACCCGTTTAGAGGAACTGGAAGTAGCTTTGGATATCAAACAATTAAAAATAGATTTACAGATTAACGAAGAAAAAATGAATCAGCCTTCTTTTTGGAATAATCCTCAGGAAAGTGCAGTTGTTTTGAAACAGGTGAAAGCACAGAAAGAACAAATCGGTACTTTTTCTCACTTAAAGACATTACTGGATGATTTGCAATTCTACTTTACCATCCATAAGAGTGAAGAAGAGGATGTTCTGAATGATATTATTGAAATTGTAAAGCAAATAGATATTGAATTGAATGAGTTTGAACTTAAAATGCTTTTATCAAAAGAATATGATGACTGTGATGCCATCTTTGAAATGCATCCGGGAGCCGGAGGAACAGAATCTCAGGATTGGTGTGAAATGTTATTCCGCATGTATAAACGCTATGCAGAACGAAAAGGATACCAAATTGAAGTTTTGGATTACCAGGATGGCGAAGAAGCAGGCATTAAAAGTGTCAGTTTTATTATTCGGGGGGAAAAGGCTTATGGTTATTTGAAAAGTGAGCAGGGAGTGCACCGTTTAGTGCGCATTTCCCCTTTTGACAGCAATGCAAGACGTCACACTTCTTTTTGTGCAGTGACTATATTCCCTTCTGTTGAACAGGATGTTAATATTGAAATCAAACCGGAAGATATTCGGGTGGATACCTACCGATCCAGCGGAGCAGGCGGCCAATATGTCAATAAAACCGATTCTGCAGTTCGCATTACCCATCTGAAAACGGGAATTGTTGTAACTTGCCAAAACGAAAGAAGTCAAATTCAAAATCGTGAAAAAGCCCTTCAAATATTAAAATCGAAATTATATCAATTGGAATTAGAGGAAAACAGCAAAAAGTTAAAGGAAGTAAGTGGTGAAGTTGCAGAAAACACATTCGGCAGCCAAATCCGCAGTTATGTATTTCACCCGTATTCCATGATAAAAGATTTACGGACTGATTATGAAGAATTCAATACAACGAGTGTAATGGATGGCGATTTGGATGGCTTTATTAATGCCTATTTAAAATCAAGTTACAATCGGAGGTAAAATATGAAATGGAATAAAAACAAAGTAAAAGAAGTGGGTTTTATTACGTTAGGAGTAATGCTTTCTTCTTTTTCCTTTAGCTTTTTTCTGTCCCCCAAGAATTTTGTTATCGGAGGAGCATCCGGCATAGGAACACTTCTGTTTGGTCTTTTTGGATGGGATCCGGCATTAACGATTTTAATAATTAATATCATTCTTTTGTTTGTTGGATTATTCTTTTTAGGAAAAGAATTTTTTCTTAAAACAGTTTATGGGACTCTTTTATATCCAGTATTTATTAAAGGATTTGATTTATTGTATCAATGGTTACAGCCAAATCCTATAAATGATCATTTGCTTATTATCATTTTTGCTGCGATTATCATGGGATTCGGACTGGGTATTGTCATTAAATACGGTGCAACAACCGGTGGAACGGAAATACCACAGAATATTCTGTTGAAGTATTTTCATATTCCCTATTCTGTTTCCCTGTATTTGATTGACGGAATTGTAGTCATCTGCAGTATATTTGTTTTTCATGATTTCAGTTTGATCCTGTACGGCATTATTTTTATCTATTTAAGCGGATTTGTAATTGATCAGGTCGTCTTCAGTGGATTTAATAAAAGAGCTGTATCCATTATTTCAACACAGGCAGAACAGATTAAAGAACGAATTCTTGTTGATTTAGGCAGGGGAGTAACACAAATCAGAGTATTGGGTGGATACACTAACAGTGAAAAAAACAAACTCATTTGTGTTCTGTCCACTTTTGAATTTTATCGGTTAAAAAAGATTATCCATCAATATGATCCCGATGCTTTTTATTATGCTGTCCGCGCTGATGAAGTTAGCGGAGAAGGATTCACTTATGGAAAATGAGATAATTATTGAATCCATTACCAAGAAAAAAAAGGGATATACAGTCAAAACAAATGAGGGGACATATCTGTTTGATGAAGACACCCTTATTCAACACACCCTTAGTAAAAACAAAACAATATCCAAAAAAGAATTTGACCGGATAATGGAAGATTTGGCCTTTAATAAAAATTTCAATCGCACCATCCAGTATTTAAAATA
This sequence comes from Bacilli bacterium, assembly GCA_028691905.1. Classification (GTDB taxonomy): domain Bacteria; phylum Bacillota_I; class Bacilli_A; order ML615J-28; family CAG-698; genus JAQVOS01. Next base: position 8,694 of record JAQUYJ010000025.1, on the reverse strand, counting down.
CGGGATGCGTTCTGTCTTTGAAATAAGAAAATATTTAAAGGAAGAAACTCATATTGAAAAAATCATCTTCAAACTCCAGCAATTGGGGTATGTAGATGATGGACGACTTGCCAGGTTGAAAATGGATTATTATTATCGACAGGGGAAAGGTCCAAATTATATCCGTCAGAAACTCCTCCAAATTCATATTGAAAACAGTATTATTGAAGCGGTAATGCAGGAGTATAAGGAAAACGAGCAAATAAATATAATTGAAAAACAAATAGATCAAGCAAGCAAGCAAAACAAAATACTGCCCGTTGCCAAGCAAAAACAAAAAATTTATCAGAAATTGCTTCGTAACGGCTTTGATTCATCCACCATATTATCGATATTAAATAAAACTGTTTTTGTTGATGAAAGTGATGAACAGTTAATGAAAGATTTAAACAAAATTTGGTTGCGTTACGAAAACAAATTAAATCAAACAGAATTAAAACAGAAAGTGTATGCTGCCTTGCTGAACAAAGGCTATTCCTACGCCAAAATCAAAGATGCCTGGGAACAACTGCAGTCTTAAGATAAAAATAAGAAAAAACTGCTATTATTTTTTTAAAAAGGGAGGAAAACAATTGAAAAAAATCTTCATAACTGTTTTAACATTTTTACTGATTATACTTATCATTCCCCCCGTCCAGGCTACAGTAACGCTTGTTCCGATTGAAAAAACAAGTGGATCCGGTTATGTAACGTATCGCAACAGCAGTGTTCAGGTACTGATACCGACCGAATATACCATTCAGGAGACGGATTTTCGGGCTGTGTGGGTTTCACCCCTTGTCAGCGATATTGGGTCCTATATAACAGATGCTTCCTTTAAAGCGGAATTACTGAGTGTTTTGGACACAATGGAATACTTCAAATTAAATGCAATCGTATTTCATATTCGTATTATGCACGACGCATTATATGATTCTGATTTGAATATGAAGTCGACTTATGTCTCAGGAGCCAATTTTGAGCGCTGGGATTATTTGGAATGGTTTATCGGTGAATGTCATCGTCGTGGAATTGAATTTCATGCCTGGATGAATCCCTATCGGATAACAAGAGCTACGACTTCCCTTGATTTTATAACATCAAAATATGAAAATGAACCACAAAATCCTGCCAGTAAAGCAGAAAATGTTATTATCACCTCTCCGGGAGCTATTTTGAATCCGGGAGAACCAGCTGTCCGTGACTTTTTGGTTGACACCTGTATGGAAGTGATTGCGAAATACGATGTGGATGCCATTCATTTTGACGATTATTTCTATGCTTCGATGTCTTCAACAGCTGATTTAACAACCTATAACAAATATAAGGCTTCCTCTTCAACTACCAATATTTATGACTGGCGAAGAGAACAAATAGATTTGTTTATTCAAGACTTAAGTCAAACCATCCGCCAATATAACAGCACGCATCAACGATATGTTCAATTGGGTATAGCTCCAACAGGTATTTGGCGCAATGGAAACGGTGTTGTCACTTATGATGAATTTGGAACTGCAGTTACAAATGGTTCCAATACAGCCGGACAAGAACACTATTCTTCCTATTTATACTGCAATACAAAAAAATGGGTTGACAATGAGTGGATTGACTATATTATTCCCCAATCCTATTGGTCATTTGAACTGTATGCTGCACCATATGCCGATGTCATCGACTGGTGGGCGAAAGTAGTTAAGTACAAGAATGTGAATTTATATGCAGGAATGGGACTCTATCGAATGTATTCTGGAGATGCCGGCGGTTCATGGGAAACAAACCCCATGGAAGCTGCAAATCAAATTCTTTACAATACAAAGCACCCGGAAGTACAGGGTGTCTGTATATTCAATTACCGTTATCTAAATCAATCAAAAAATGTAGCAGGAGTCAGTAAGATAACCTCCGAATTCTGGACAAACAAAGCCCTTACTCCTGAACTGAGAACAGTCCAACCTGTTCAGCCAGCAAGGATTACCGATTTACAACTGGTACCAATTACAGATGACAAAATAGTTTTGACCTGGACACCCGTAGCCAATGCCAATAAATATGCGATTTATCGCAATCAAGGCACAGTGAATCCGGATGATCCAACCCAATTGGTGGATATGATTGGTCCCAATGAAAACAATGATCTGATATATAACAATCTTGCTTCCCTTACCGATGATTATCAATATGCTGTTGTTCCTGTTTCCAAAACGAATACCCCGGGGACCGCTTCAGTTATCGATATGGAAAATGCTTCAACCACTCTTTCTGTTCAAATTGGAAATTTCCATTATATGGAAGCAATTGGAACGATTTATCCTGGAAACACATTTTCTTTCTATTTTGAAAAGGCACAGGTTTTTGTTGGATCCGCCTTTTCCTATCAAGTCTATTACAGTTATGATGGATCAAACTGGATTGTAAGTGATGCGAATATTCGTGAAATTGGTCAATTACATACCTTTACAATGAATTTTCCAGCAAATGGAACAGCATCCATTGCCATTAAAATTATTGCAGAAAATGAAGCAGGAACAATCGAGAGCGTTCCCTACCGTGTTCAGCCGACCATAACAGGACTGCCTGATTGGTTTGCCTTTATCAAAACGGTTTTGGATCAATACTATCAAAATATATTCCGAAACGAATAAAAAAAAGCACTTCAACTTTGAAATGCTTTTATTTATTTTTCATGACCACAGCTTCGATTGCATCAGCGACATCTTCACACACATCGCAGCATTTTTCAAAACGGTAAGCCAATTCTTCCCAAATCACCAAATTAACAGGATCTTTTTCGGTAGTAAACAGATTACGGACCAGATTGGTGTAGATACGGTCACCGACTTCTTCCAAACGGTTTACTTCAACAATGGCTTCGTAGAGTTTTGAGACTTTTCGTTGCTTGAAAAATTGGAATTCAGAAGTTGCAACAATTAAACCATCACAGCACTGTACAATAATATCTGCAAATTCCTTGAATTCTTCGCGAATGCTTTGCACGTTATACATATACAAACGAAGAAGAACATCTTCAATTGCATCTGTAACATTATCAATATCCTGTGTGATTTTAATGATATCCTCCCGTTCAATCGGAGTAATAAATTCCTTGACTAATTTCTCGATAATGAGGTGTTTTGCAAGGTCGGCAGCATGTTCGATATCATGCATTTGATCTTTCAACTGTTCCAGTTGTGATGGGTCATAGTTATTGATAACCTCTTTTAATAATTTGGCTGCCCGACAGGAGTATTCGACTAAATGAACGAATGAATTAAAATAATAAGAATCTTGTTTCGACATAAGTTATCCTTTCTTAAAAAATAGCAATAAACAGTTTGGCCATAACAAAGCCAATTAAGCCACAACCGGGGAAGGTGAGAATCCAGGTCAAGACCATTTCTTTTACGACCCCCCATTTGACCAGGGATAGTCGTTTTGCAGAGCCAACCCCCATGATAGCTGTTGTTTTCATATGAGTTGTACTGACGGGGACACCGATTAATGATGAAAACAGCAAACAGCCGGCAGCAGACAAATCACTGGCAAATCCCTGGTATTTCTCCAGTTTTACCATATCCATACCCACCGTTTTAATAATCCGATATCCCCCTATGGATGTTCCAAGGGCCATTACGAGCGAACAGAGAACCATTAACCAAATCGGGATCACAAAGCTGGTAACATTTGCATTGCCCTGGGCCAGAAAAACACCCAACAGGAAAACACTCATAAATTTCTGACCATCCTGCGCACCGTGCATGAAGGCCATCGCTGCTCCACCAAAAATCTGTCCGTTCTTAAATAGTTTTTCAGTCTTGCGGCGGTCTATTTTCCGAAATATCGCTTCAATTCCTTTTACAATGAGCCATCCTGATCCAAAACCAAGAACGGTGGACAGAACCAGTCCATATAAAACTTTCACCCATTCCGCCCCATTTATACCGCCAAACCCATTTTGAAGGGCGATGGCAGCTCCGGATATCCCCGCAATCAAAGCATGGCTCTCACTGGTTGGAATACCAAACACCCAGGCAAGGGTTGCCCATATGACAATGCCAACCATCGCAGCACAGAGTGCAGCAAGGGCATTACTGGCGTCTCCACCAAAATCGACCATCTTATAGATTGTTTGCGCCACAGTGGAATTAATGAGTGTCATGATTAAAACACCAAGGAAATTGAAAATAGAGGCCATTATAATCGCATTACGGGGGGATATTGCTCTTGTGGAAACGCAAGTGGCAATGGCATTCGGAGCGTCCGTCCACCCATTGATTAAGATAACTGCCAGGGTCAGCAGAACAGTAATCGCCAAAACAGGATTGCTGAAAAGCTGATTAAGAAAATCACTTAAATTCATTTTATGTCCTTTCTTTCAAATAAGCAATAAAAAATGAGTATAAGAAGGGTCTTGTACTCAACATCAATCATCTCTATAAATAAATAATGATAACAAAAACGACAGCTGATTCCAAAGAAGCAGCCATCAAATTCCAAGCAATAGGAAGATGATTCAAACGTTTTCTCATTTCGAACTCCTTCATACGTGGTTGATAAGTTTATTAAAGAAAAAGAACAAACTTATTATTTTGTTTTGCATTATCAAAGTCCATTCTTAGGACCTATCTTATTTTACAATATCTTTACAAATAAGTCAATCGGTATTGGCAGAATAAAAACGTTAACATTTTTGTAATTGTTTTAAAAAGTAATATACACCGTGTTTTTTTACGTGTTTTGTCTGATGCTTTGCTTCTTTCTTTAAATCTTCATGGGCGTTTTCCATTGCTACCGAATAATGGGCAAACTGAATCATTTCTATATCATTGTTACCGTCACCGATTGCTATCGTTTTTGTAAGGGGAATCTGGTAGAAATCACATATTTTTTGTAATGCAGCCCGTTTTGAAGTAACCGGATTATAAAATTCAGAGATAACCACTTCATTTATTTTCCAAAAGCGAAGTAAAATCCGACCCTGGAAACGTCTTTTCACATCATCCAGGAGTTGCTGTTCTGAACCGAGCTTTGAAAAAATGATGGCACCATTGGGATCATTTGGAAGAATTGTCGGTAAATCTCCAATCTGCAGGTTTCCTCCTTCGAGATGAAGATAGGGTTTGATATAGGGTGTCCACTTGGATAAATAGATTTCATCTTCTATCTCGCAGAAAACAGTTTCGATTTGTTCCTGATTTGCTTGCATGAAGGCAAACAAATCTGCTTTCGGTACATGAATGGTCTGTTTGGGGAAGCTGGGATTACGGGGATGATGGAGAAGTGCCCCATTGTAATTTATGATGGGGGTGTCCAGATGCATCATATCATAATAATATTTACTGGAGCGATAAGGTCGACCGGTTGCAATAACAACAAAATTGTTTTTTGCCAGTTTTTTTAAATAACGAATACTTTTTCTGTCAACCCGATCAAAACCCGTGACCAGTGTACCATCCAAATCTACAGCAATAAGAAAATTTCTTAATTCCATATTTTTATCCTTTTCTTTTACCTATCATACCATAAACAAAGAAAAAAGACAATCCCTGTTTGAAAACAAAAAATCATTTGAAATAAAGAGAGATTTGTAGTAGAATAAGGGAGACGGAGGTGAAAAACATGATATTGAATTTTTTTGATGCAATCAAAGAATTTATCATGGAACTTTTGTCTAAATGGGATTGGGGCAATGTATTGATCTTATTTGCGGGAATAGCAATTGGATTTGTAATGTGTGCTTTTATTTATGTCATTGCTATTTTGGTTTCATTAAAAAATCAAAAGAAACCTCAGGTTGTGGAAACAGAAGAAACAGTGACAGACGAAGCCATTCAGAAATTAATTCGCAGTGCGTTAAACGAATATCAGGAAACCGATGCCGGAAAGACAACAGCGCAAAAATTTACTGATGTCAGGGATATCTCGTGGCAGTTAATCCATGACATTGCCCGTTTGTACTATCCAAAGTCCCATTATCCAATATATGAACTCTCAATAGATGAATTAATGCGCTTAAATCATTATATAACCAATCGTATCGAGCAGTTATTCAGCGGAAAAATACTCCGTCAGGTTAAAAAAATTAAAATCTCGCAGATTTTAAAAATTTTGGATATGAAAAAGAAAATAGATGAAAGCAAAGCAGTTAAAGCAGCCAAGAAAACCAAACTTTCATCTATATTAAGTACTTCACTGGCTGTACTAAACGTGCTTAATCCTGTATATTGGGTGAAGAAACTGATGATAAATGCGACCGTTTCGATTGGAACGAATAAACTCGCAAAAACGATCATTGAAATTGTCGGCGAAGAAACCGTAAAAGTTTACAATAAGAGTGTTTTCCAGGAAGAAAAAGAAATAGAAAGTGACATCGAGAAAACAATTAAAGAAATAGAAGAGAATTTGGAAAGTAATAATTAGGAGGAGAAAAATGGCTGATAAAAAATTTATTATCCCACAAATTGAGGATAAAGAACCAGAAATAATTGAAGATGAAGAGCAAAAACAACCTAATTATAAAGTTGAGCCTTTTATTTCCTCGATATTTGGGACCAAGGTAAAAGATGAAATCACGTTCAGTGGTGCCCAATACGGTAACAAAGGCCGTCAATATGATGCCTTCCGGGAAAAAGAGCAGCGAATCAATAAAGAGGATTATAAAGATTATTTGATTTCCCGTCCGGAAGAAATGGCAACGCCTTTCTATCAGCAACAACCAAAACCATTACCAAAAGAAGAAGCGGTGCCGGAAGAATTGGGACCCAAGAGATTTGAAGCAATAAAAAAGCCATATGAAGAAAACGAAGAAGAACCCAAATCTTTGTATGACGATATCGAATTGGAATTGGAAGAAACAGAGGAAAAAGAGCCTTTGGAGGAATATACCGTCAAAAAGACGCCATCCCATTCTTCCAAATCAATTAAATATGTTGCTCCTCCCCTCCAGTTGTTGAAAAGGGGAAAGCCGGTTCGTCAAAATGACCTGACAGCTGTCCAGTTTCAACGTGAAAAAATTGATGAAACATTACGGGAATTTGATATTGCAGGTCATGTGGTCCACTTCACAAAGGGTCCCGCTGTCACTCAATTCGAAGTGCAGCTGGATCCGGGTATTCGGGTTCAAAAAGTCAAAAATATTTCCAGTAATCTGATGGCTGCTCTGCGTGCTAAAAATCTGCGGATTCAGGCTCCCATTCCCGGTAAATCGACAGTCGGTATTGAAGCACCAAATGAAGTAACAGACCTGGTACTGTTTGGAGAATTATTATCGCAATCTGATTTTTTAAATGACAACAAACCGATGAATGTTGTTTTGGGATTGGATTTGGGAGGAAATCCGGTTTATTTGGATTTATCGAAAATGCCCCACTGTTTAATCGGTGGAACAACAGGAAGCGGTAAAAGTGTCTGTATTAACTCCATTATTACAAGCATTTTATACAAAGCCCATCCCGATGATGTGAAACTTATTTTAATTGATCCAAAAATTATTGAATTTGCTCATTATGAAGATATCCCCCATCTCGCAACGCCGGTTATTACCGAACCGAAAGTAGCCACGGCAGCACTGAAGTGGGCGGTTGAGGAAATGCAGAACCGTTATCAATTGTTTCGAACCATGAAAGTAAGAGAATATGATGAATATTTCAAACTTGCTGCAAGCAATAAACAGGTTCAGCATATTCCCTATATAGTCATCGTAATAGATGAATTGGCTGATTTAATGATGGTATCAGGCAATGACGTGGAAGATTATATTCAACGTTTGACCCAAAAAGGAAGAGCTTCCGGTATTCATCTCATTGTCGCTACCCAAAGACCTTCTGTTGACGTCATTAAAGGAACCATTAAGACGAATATTCCAACCAGAATTGCCTTTATGGTAAAAACACAGATTGATTCTACGATTATCCTCGATCATTCCGGAGCAGAGAAGCTGCTTGGTCATGGTGATATGCTCTATAATGACAGTGTCAGTGAACAGCGGCTGCAGGGAGCATTTATCTCCGCAGAAGAAATTAAAAAAGTAACCAAGTTCATACGGGAGCAGACGGATGCTCAATTCCTGTTTACAACAGAAGAATTGGAAGAAAAATTGGCCCAGGAAACCTATAATGACGGTATCAATGATGAAATGTTTTCCGAAGTCGCCCGTTTTGTTGTTGAAAACAACAGTGCATCGATTAACCGGATTCAACAGGCTTTTAAAATTGGTTTTAACCGCGCCCAGGCGATTGTTCAGGGATTGGAAGATTTGGGGATTGTTTCAGAAAACATGGGCAGTCGTGCCCGCAATGTGGAAGTAAGCCTGGAGCAATTGGAAAGTATTCTCGAAGATCTATGAAAAAACAGTTTCGAAAAATCCTAACAATACTGATTTTACTCTATGTATTGTTAGGTTTTCTTCTTCTCAATATAACAGCAGTACCGATACTCAATGCTGAAACAATTATTGGCTTGTCTATCCTTGCCATGGCAGTTTTTTTGACTTATCAAAATACCCACCAACTCTTTTCTTTTTTAAAAGAAAAAAATCAGCCATTAAAGACGTTATATCAACTCCTTGATTATTTCGAGGTGATAATCAGTGCTTTGTTTTTTGTACAAATCGTTTTTTTCTTCATCTTTTTTCCTGTCGTGAACCAAACCTCAATGAATCCTACTTTTTTTGAAGGGGAT
>JAQUYJ010000165.1 GCA_028691905.1 Bacilli bacterium | reverse complement strand
CCTCTTTCTTCGGCACCAATGCCGGGATAAGCTCCCGGTGTATCGATAATGAAGAAAATCGGTTGCTGAAATTTCGCAGCCAAAGCAGCAATCCGTAATGCTTTTCGATATCCTTCCGGATGGGGCATCCCAAAATGATGCTGGATTTTGGAAGGAGTGGTTGTCCCTTTTTCCTGAGCGATAATGGTGATTGGCAGATCTTTCAGTGTCCCGATTCCAGCAATGATGCTGGGATCATCACCAAAATAACGGTCTCCGTGCAATTCAACAAAATCCTTAACGAGGAAAGAGAGCAGTTTGGATGCAGTGGGACGGGTATTGGAACGGGCCTTTTGGACGGTTTGCCATACGCGCTCTTCATTCATTGCTGCAACCCCCGGTAATGATGGAATAATTGATAGAGGATGGCAGGAATATCACGACGGTGAACAACCATATCTACCATCCCTTTTTCCAATTGGAATTCTGCTGTCTGAAAATGATCGGGCAGTTCTTCCTGAATTGTCTGCTGGATTACTCTTTGACCGGCAAAACCAATCAGCGCTTTCTTTTCAGCAATCAGAATGTCTCCCAAAGAAGCAAAACTGGCTGCAACACCGCCGGTTGTTGGGTCGGTCAATAAAACAATTGACAGTAATCTTGCCTGATGATGTTTTTTCATGGCAGCGCTGGTTTTGGCCATCTGCATGAGAGAAAACAGTCCTTCCTGCATTCTTGCACCACCCGATGCACAGACCAGTAAAAGCGGTAAACGCCGTTTGATAGCTTCTTCAATCAAAAGGGTGACTTTTTCGCCGACATAGGTTCCCATACTTCCCATCATGAAATAACTGTCCATAACACCGAGTGCGAAAGAAAGATTCTTCATCCAACCCAAACCGCAGACAAAAGCTTCCTGTTCCTTGGCTTCTTTTTGATAAGACATGATTTTTTCTTCATAGTTGGGAAAGGAAAGGGGGTTTTGAAAGTGATAATCGGTGAACCATTCTTCAAATTGACTGCATAAATGATTGATTCTTGTCCGGGCATTCATTCGAAAATGGAATTCACATTTCGGACAGACAAAAGCATTTGCTTCCAGATCTTCCTGAAGAAGCAAATCTTTACACTTTTCACACTGAACAAACATTCCTTCGGGGATTGAAACTTTAGTCAATTGATTGGCTTTTCCCCGGTAGGATTTTTTGAAATAATTCAATTTGTTTTTACGGTCATCAAATAATTGATTCATGATTGTTCTCCTTTACCAATTCAATAAACTTTGTTAGGAAAAGAGTGTCATATGTTCCGCGGACAAAATCGGGATTATGCATTAATAAATATAACAATTCAATATTGGTTTGAATACCATCGATTAAAAACTGTTCCAGTGCCCAACGCATCCGTCTGATGGCTTCTCTTCTTGTCGGAGCCCAAACGATGAGCTTTGCGAGCAGGGAGTCATAATAGGGAGTAATAACATAATTTGGATAAATATGTGTATCTACACGCACACCCAGTCCTCCCGGAACGATTACATTTTTAATCATACCCGGTGAAGGAAGAAAATCATGTAAAGGATCTTCAGCTGTAATCCGGCATTCTATAGCAACACCCTGGCAGTGAATATCTTCCTGCCGGATGCTCAGGGGTTGATGAAATGCAATTTTTATCTGTTCTCTGACGATATCAACACCGGTTACCATTTCTGTAACAGGATGTTCGACCTGAAGTCTTGTATTCACTTCCAGGAAATAATAACGAAAATCATTGTCAACAATAAATTCAACAGTTCCAACACCGACATAATCCACCGCTTCAAAAAGGGTAACTGCGTCCTTTGTCAATTGCTTCCGCAAATCAAGATTTAAAAAGAGGGAGGGACTTTCTTCAACCAGTTTCTGTTTTCTGCGCTGAATAGAACAGTCCCGATCACCCAAACTGACTATGTTGTTGTGATAATCACGGATCAGCTGAATTTCGATGTGGTGGGGATTGGCTATCCATTTTTCTATAAAGATTCCGTCCTTTTTAAAATTGGCTTTGTTTTCCAGACGGACACGGTCAAAATGTTCATGCAGTTCCTGTTGGTTATGAATTTCCTGAATCCCTTTTCCACCCCCGCCTTCCATTGCTTTTAAAAGCAAGGGATAACCAATTTCATTGGCGATTCGAATGGCATCTTCCAGGCTGTTTACAGGTTCCAGCGAACCTGGAACGGTTGGGATGTGATAACGCATGGCAATTTTTTTCGCATTCAGCTTGTTTGACAGCAATCCGATTGTTTTGGAAGAGGGACCGATAAAAGTCAAATTGCATTTTGCTGTCCACTCTGCAAACTGATCGTTTTCAGACAAAAATCCATACCCAGGGTGAATGGCATTGCATCCAGTAGATATGGCAGCACTCAATATGTTTGTCATGTTTATATAACTGTCTTCACTGTGGGCAGAACCAATGCATATTGCTTCGTCTGCCATTTTTACGGGAAGGGAATCTGCATCTGCTTCCGAATAAACACTGACACATTCCATTCCCAGTTCTTTGCAGG
>JAQUYJ010000024.1 GCA_028691905.1 Bacilli bacterium | reverse complement strand
GTAATTTTTTGACATTCGTATGATATTGATTTATTTCTTGAACCGTTTCTTCATTGATATCATAAATCATTACATCATATGAATTATCACTGACGATTCGAGCCAAAGCAGTCCCCCAGCTCCCCGCGCCTATAACAGTAATTTTATATTTCATTAATCTTTTTTCCTTAAAACAAATTTTATTGGACATCCTTCAAAATAAAATGCTTCTCTGATTTTGTTTTCCAAATACCGTAAATAAGAAAAATGCATATGGGTTTCACTATTTACGAAAAGAACAAAGGTTGGAGGCATTACATCACTCTGGGTAGCATAACTCAATCGTAGCCTGTTTCCATTAAAAATAGGCGGTTGATTTAAAAGTATGGCATCTAATAAGATATCATTTAAAGTTGAAGTAAGCACACGGCGATTGAAGTTTGCATATACTTGGTTAAGGGTATCCAGTAATATGGCAATTCGATCTTTATTTTTAGCGGATAAGAAAATAATAGGTGCAAAATCCAAAAACAAAAATTGATTTCTTATTTTTTCCGTCATTAAATGCATGGTTTTATCATTTTTTTCAACAGCATCCCATTTATTGACAACGATAATGATTGCCCGATTATATTCACGGGCATACCCGGCAATTCTCTTATCTTGCTCCTGGATTTCTTTTGTTGCATCTAAAACAATGATTACAACATCGGATCTTTCGATTGCACTTATTGCCCTTAAAACGCTGTATTTCTCAGCTTTTTCATATATTTTTCCTTGTTTCCGAATCCCTGCTGTATCGATTACAACATATTTTTCTTTATCGCGGGTGAATACCGTATCGATTGCATCCCGAGTTGTCCCCGGAATGTCGCTGACAATAACACGGTCTTTACCAATAATTGCATTGGCTAAAGTCGATTTACCTACATTTGGTTGACCAACCAAACTAAAACAGATTGTTCCTTCTTCATATTTTTTCTTACTTTTTTCAGGTAATTTTTCGACTATTAAATCCAATAAATCGCCCATTCCAATCCCATGCAGGGCGGAAACTGCTACTACATGCTCGACGCCGAATGTATAAAATTCATATATTAGATCTTGCAGGGAAATATCATCAACTTTATTGGCAGCAACAATCAATGGTTTACTGCTCTTTTGTAATAAACGGATGACATCCTCATCTTCTGTCGTTATTCCTGCCCGTGCATCAACAACCATTATTATTACATCGGCTTCATCAATGGCCAACTGAGCCTGTGCCCTTATTTCTTTAGAAAAGGGCTCATCTTTTAAGATGATCCCTCCTGTATCAATTATCGAAAATTCTTGATTTAACCATGAAGTTTTACCATATATTCGATCTCTTGTAACACCGCTAGCATCATCAGTAATGGACCATCGTTCTCCAATTATTCGATTGAATAAGCTTGATTTTCCAACATTGGGTCTACCAACTATGGCTACAACTCCACGCATATTGATTCCTACTTTTTCTTATTTTTTCCCTTGAAAGAATCCATATCAACAAAGTCAGCAAAAGTACTAACTACTTTTTCTTGATTTTTCAACATTTTGTTGATTTGATTACGATCAAAAGAGACATTTTCTTCTTTTAAATTTAAAATTAAACGAGTACGACTTGGATCAAATACTCTGACCTTGGCTTCAAAACTTTCACCTTGGATAAACTTTGTTCCTGGGGTGATGCTGCCCTTCGGTAAAAATCCGGATGCACCATCGACATTTACCTTAATTCCAGCTTCTTCAACTTTTACTACAACAGCATTTACCATATCGCCTGCTTTAAATTTCAATGTTTCCCATGGGTTTTCAGCTAATTGCTTTTTTGATAGGATAATTCGTTTTTTATTTAAATCAAGTTCAATGACTTTTAATTCAATTTCTTCGTCCACTTTTATAAAGTCTTCAATAAAAGTATCTCTTTCCCAAGAAAATTCACTACGCGGAAGAAATCCCTGAACATTTTCGTTGAAGGCCACGACAACACCAGCCCGATTGATTTCAGCGACTTTGCCTGTAACATTATCACCCACATTAGTTGCATCAACAAATTCTTTCCAATAATTAGGAAGTAATGCTTTTCGAGACAGACCAATGTGATCTTTATCTACTTTTATAACCTGAACTTTAACGGTATCTCCGGTATTCAATACTTTTGTTACAACCGTTACTCGATTATGACCTATTTCGGAAATATGCAGTAATCCTTCAATACCCGGGGCTATTTCTACGAATGCTCCATAGGATTCAATATTTTTAACAGTTCCTTCAAAAACATCACCAACTTTGATATTTTTGATGAAATCTTGTTTTTCATTGCGATTTTTTATAGCATTGGCCACTGTGTTAGAAACCAATAAACGAATGCGGTTATAGTCGACACGAATAGGAGCAACCAACATTTCCTGACCAAGCAAGCCCTGATATTCTTCTTCGCCAACGGTAATTTGACTGGTTGGCAATAAGCAAGGAAATCCTTCGTATTCTAAAATCAATCCGACTTTAATGATACGGACTACTTTTGCGGAAAAGTATTCATGATTTTTTATGACTTCTTCAAATTTTTTAATTTCTTTTCTTTTTTCGACAAGGATTGTAGATAACAAAACTTTACCACCATCTGGGTATACTTTTTTTACAACAACTTCCAAATTATCTTCTTCCATATAACGATCAGCCAACTCTTCATCTGTGAGTAATCCGAAAGCATCTTTTCTGAATAGATATCCTTCTTGTCCGTTTTCCAGACGAATTAACATTCTTTCTTCTTTGGCTTTTCTAACAACCTTGTTGTTTTGTTTGATTTCCTTTTCTGGAGGAAGAATTTTCACAACAGTTCCCATCACTAATTGTAATTCTTTTACTAGTTCCACGGTTTCTGTTTCAGTTGTCGGAACATCTGTTTCTGATTCGTTTTCTTCATTTTCTTTGGCAGAAACTTCTTCTTCAACAGGCTGTTCTGTTTCTTGTTGTTCTTCTTCAGCTGTAACAACTTGTTCTACTTCTTGTTGTTCTTCTGCAGTCGCAACAACATCTTCTACCTTTTGTTGTTCTTCTTCAGCTGTAACAACTTCTTCTACCTTTCGTTGTTCTTCTTTAGCTGTAACAACTTCTTCTACAACATTTTCTTTTTCAGCATTCACTTCTTGCTCATTTTTGATGATTTCCATTTTGTAACCTCTTTCCATAACTAAACTGATTATTCGATCAATAACTTCTTCGATACTCATATTGGAAGTATCGATTTCTATTGCATCGGTTGCTTTTGCAAGGGGACTTATCTCACGGTTGCTGTCTTTGTAATCGCGTTCTTTAATTTCTTTAATAGTATCTTCCAATGAAAGACAAATACCATTTTCTTCCAATCGCTCAACCATTCTTCTTTTTGCTCGTACTTCAATACTGGCAACGAGAAAAATCTTTACTGGAGCGTGCGGAAGAACTACTGTTCCGATATCACGGCCATCCATTATAACGTTTTTTTCTTTTACCAGCTTTTGTTGCAATTTAACAAGATGGCTGCGAACGGTTTTAAACTTAGAAACTAGAGATACATTATTCGTAACAGCAATACTGCGAATTTCGTCTGACACGTTTATGCCATCTAAATAGACTTCATTATCGGAAAAATCAATTGTGGTATTATTTAAAAATTGATACTGTGTTTCTTGTTCCATATCAATTTGCAAGTTTATTGCTTTCAGGGTGACTGCACGATACATTGCACCTGTGTCCAGGTATTCAAAATGTAATCTCTTTGCCACTTCTTTCGCAATAGTACTTTTCCCGGCCCCAGCCGGACCATCAATTGCTATTTGCCAATCCATAAACGCACCTCAAAATCAACCTTCTCTATTATATCACAAACCATTCAATACTTCAACAAGTTTTTCGAAAATGTAAATCTGATAAATATTTAGAATTTTCGAGCTTTCAGCGTTTCAAATTCTTTATCTTGTTGGGATAAAACGTATAATTGTTTTATTTCATGAATAGAAAGGGGACGTATTTCACCCTCTTTTAACCCTTCAATTAAAATATTTCCAAATCGGATTCGGGTCAGCCTTTTTACTTCGTGTCCTATAGCAGCAAACATTTTTTTAACTTGATGATATTTACCTTCTTGTAGAATGATCCGAACCAAAGTTGATTGATTTTTACGATCAATTGAATCGATTTTTGCAATGCACTTTCTGGTTCTATAATTATCTATTTGTAATCCATTTTCCAATTTTTTGATTTTTAATTTGGTTACAATTCCCTGCACCCGAACGATATATTCTTTTTCAAGAGTAGATCTGGGTCCAACCAATTGATTCATAAAAGTGCCGTCATTTGTAAGTAACAATACTCCCTTTGTGTCATAGTCCAATCGCCCAACCGGGAATAAATGCTCTTGCTGGAGTGCTTCTGGCAGTATCGAAACAACAGTTTTTCGGTTTTTATCATCATTGACACTGCTTATTATATAACGGGGCTTATTCATGGCATAGTATTTTTTTTCCAATACCTGTACGATTTGATTATCAACTTTGACGATATCTTTTTCTGATATTTGATAACCCATTTGGGTAACAGTAACGTCATTTACTGTTACCTTTCCTTCTTGAATCCATTCTTCGGCTTTTCTTCTTGATGCAACCCCACATCGTGATAAGAACTTTTGTAATCTTTCCATATTTTCTACTCTGCTTTCTTTTTTATTATACCGTAAAAAGGCCAATAAATCCATAAAAAGCACGAATTAATTCGTGCTTAGAAAATCGTCCACAAGAGAAAGGATATTCAATAATGGTGTAGTAGATATATCTATAAATTGACAATCCATTTTATTACGAAACCAAGTCAATTGGCGTTTTGCATAGTGTCTCGTTTTTTGTTGTATTAAAAAAATCGTATCTTGTAAACTTGATTTGTTATCCAAATAGAGTCCAATTTCGTGATATCCTATTTCTTTTATTGCACTCAAATTATATCCCATATCCTGTATTTCGATACATTCTCTTATCCACCCATCGTGAAACATTTGTTCACAGCGCATATTAATCCGTTCGTATAATTCTTCCCTGTTTCGTTCCAGACATATAAACAGCACATCATATAAAAGCTTTGGATCTTTTTGATAGGATATTTTTTCACGGGCAATTTGTAAATAACGGATGACGCGGCGGCGATTGTTGGGATGGGTTTTCTCAGCCAAATCTTTATCCATCTCCTGCAGTTGGGCATATAGTTCCTGATTTGTTTGGGTTTCATCGTCTTCATGGAGATGGGCAGATGCTTCCAATAAATAATTGTATATAACAGCATTAATATACAATCCGGAACCACCCACTAAAATTGGAATATCAATTTGTTCTATCAATTTACGAGCATCCTGTTGAAACTCCTTAATCGAATATGGTTGCAGCGGATTGAGAAATCCAATCATATGATGGGGTATATTGCACTGATCTTCAATTTTTAATTTTGCAGTCCCAATATCCAAATAGCGGTAGAATTGTGACGCATCGCAATTGATAATTTCACTTTTCAGATATTTTGCAATTTCCAGTGATACAGCTGTTTTCCCTACTCCGGTCGGGCCGGTAATCACGATAATTTTCTTAGACAAAGCGATTAAACCACCTTTCAATTTCCGACTGAGTAAATTTGACTATTACAGGTCGGCCGTGGGGACAGGAATATGGATTTCTGGCTCGGGAAAGATCATCCAAAAGAAAATCAAATTCCATTTTTGAGTGAAACTCATTTCCCTTGATTGATTTTTTACATGCCAGTTCTTTCGCAAGATTGTTTAAAAATTCCTGTTTGGTTGTTTTTTTATTGAGAATAACCTGAGCGATGATTTCTTCAACGAATTCTTTTTCCATTCCCCGCACAATCCAAACCGGAACAGAACGAACCATTAATGTATTTTTACCAAATTCTTCCAATTGTAACCCGAGGCTTTGAAATGTATTTTGATATTCATTGATAACAAACATCTCAGCTGCTGAGAAATTCAATTGTAAGGGAACGAGCAATTCATAATTCAGATTGTCCTCTTTAGCCAATTCATCCATTATTTTCTCATAATTGATTCGTTCTGCTGCTGCATGTTGATCTACCAAGTAAAATTCTTTTTCTGCCTGGGCAAGGATATAGGTTCCAAACAGTTGACCGATATAATTCATCTTGGGAAGTTTGAAACCAGGCAGTTGATCCTCATCAGGATCCAAAAAAGAATATTCTTCTTGTTGATACATTTCTTTTTCTGGTAAATGCGGTTGCGCTTCTTGTTGATAGGATATGGGTTCTTCTTCTATAATGTCGGTTTGGTTTTCTTCCATTACTTTATCGAATTCATCGTAAAGTTCTAAAAAAGGATTGCTTTTTTCTTCCCTGACTGTTTTCATATCCACTGTTAAATTAGCTTTTGCCAATCTGGTGCGAATGGTTCTGGTTATTAAATCAGCCAGGTTGTCTTCATTTGAAAACCGTACTTCCAATTTTGCCGGGTGAACATTTACATCAACCAATCCCAAATCCATTTTTAACTGAATAACAGCAATAGGGTACCGACCGCTGACAAGTCGCTCTTCATAGCCTTTCAAAACTGCTTGGATAAGATGGTAATTACGAATGGTTCGACCGTTGACAATTATAGTAATATGATTTTTGGTTGATCGGGATTGACTTGGTTTGGAAATATAACCTGATATTTGATAATAACCATCATTATCAAAAATATCGAGCATATCCTTGGCGAGATCTGTTCCATAAATACTTAATATGGTTTCCAAATTTTCGCCACGGCCGTAAGTGCGAAGGATTTCTTTATCATTGTTTGTTAACAAAAAAGATAAGTCAGGATTGGCAAGGGCTACTTTATTCATATAATCCGTGATATAACTTAATTCAATATTGGGATGTTGAAGGGACTGTAAGCGGGCAGGAGTATTAAAAAATAAATTTTTAACTGTAATTTCGCACCCTTTGGGACAGGCAACCATCGCTTCGCTTAGGAATGCACCTCCTTTTAGTGACAACATTATTCCTTTTTTTCCATTGGTACTGGTTTTTAATTTAAAGTAAGAAACGGCGATAATGGAAGGTAACGCTTCCCCTCGAAAACCAAGCGTTCCAATTTTAAACAAGTCTTCACTTGTTTTTATTTTACTGGTCGCATGCGGTTCCAGTGCCATTTTGGCGTCAACGGCATCCATACCAGTTCCATCATCAATTACAGTTATTTCTGTTAATCCAGAATCAATTAATCGAACTTCAATTGACTTTGCTTTTGCATCAATTGAATTTTCAACCAGTTCTTTTACTACCGATGATACGCGTTCAATAACTTCACCGGCTGCAATTAAATTGGTTAATTCTTGATTTAATTTAAGTATATTTCCCATTTTATTTTTTCAACTTTCTTTGCAGCTCACTTAATTTATTCAACCCATCCAAAGGGCTCATCACATCAATGTTCATTTCTTTTATTTCTTTTAATATTGACGTTTCCAAATCGGATTTTGAATCATATACTAACGGAGCTACATATTGCTGCATCGAGGTTTTATTATAATCATATATTTGATTATTCTGCAGTTTCAATAAAATATCACTGGCTCGTAAAATTACTTCAAGCGGTACATTTGCCAGTTTCGCCACGTTGATACCATAACTTTTATCGATTGCACCCGATTTCACTTTATGCATAAAAACAATTTCACCATGCTCTTCTTCCGCACTGACATGAACATTTTTCAAACAGGGCAAATCTTGTTCGAGAGCAGTTAATTCATGATAATGAGTGGAAAACAACGTTTTACATTGGATATGTTCATGGACATATTCAATAATTGCCTGTGCCAAAGCCATTCCATCATAGGTTGCTGTTCCCCGTCCGATTTCATCAAATAAAATCAAACTGTTTTTTGTTGCATATTTTAAAGCATTGTTTACTTCAACCATTTCTACCATGAAAGTGGATTGTCCACTGACTATATCATCAGCAGCGCCAATTCGCGTGAATATCTGGTCAAAAACAGGAATGTTTGCTGATTTGGCAGGTACAAAACTGCCTACCTGAGCCATAATTGAAATTAGCGCAATTTGCCGCATATAAGTGGATTTCCCACTCATATTGGGGCCTGTAATTAATAAAACAGTTTCCTTTTCCATTGAAGTATCATTGGGGATGAATGCTTCACTGGACTGTACTTCCATGACTGGATGCCTTCCCTGATGGATGAAAATTGATTGGTCGGAGTTTAAAGTAGGCCGAACATATTTGTTTTCATTGGCAATTTTAGCAAAACTTTGCATCATATCCATTTCAGCTAGTGTTTTCGCGAGCTTTTGCAGAGTAGGTGTAAATGTTTTACACTGGTTGCGGATGTTGGCTAAAATTTCTTGTTCCAATTCGATACTTTTTTCTTCAGCCCGTAAAATAAGTGCTTCTTTTTCTTTTAATTCCTGTGTAATGTAACGTTCTGCGTTGCTTAAGGTCTGTTTCCTGATATAGCCGAATTCATCTTTTATATTTTCACTGTTTAATTTTGATACTTCAATATAATATCCAAAAACTTTATTATATCCTACTTTTAATTGTTTAATACCCGTTCTTTCTCTTTCTCTTGCTTCCAATGCAAGTAAAAAGGCTTTTGAATCTTGATTTATCGCCTGTAATTCGTCCAGTTCTTTTGAATAACCCTTTTTAATGATACCGCCGTCTTTTATAGTGAAAGGTGCATCCAACGAAATAGCATCATCTATTATTTGATACAGCTCTGTATAAGATGAATAATCGGTTTGTAAGTCATAATAAGTGGTCAATGTGATTACTTCAATTGTTTTTCTTATTTTAGGTATAAAAGAGAGGGATTTTCTTAGCTGCAACAGATCTTTCGGATTGGTGTTTTCATAAGAAATACGGCCAATGATTCTTTCTAAATCGTATATTTCGGAAAGAAAAGTACGTAAATCAGCAGTTGCAATATAACTTTTACGCATTTTATCAATAATATCATATCTTCGTTCAATCTGTTCTTTATCGATTAAAGGGAACATCAAACTTTTTTTTACAAAACGACTGCCCATTGCAGTTACGCACTTATCCAAAACTGCCAACAGTGTATTTCGTTTATTCTGAAAACGAAGTGTTTCCAGCAATTCTAAATTTCGTCGGGAAGCAATGTCAATTTTTAAAAAACTGTTAATATCATATTTAACTACTTTTTGAAGATGGACCAATGTTCGCATTTGTGTCCGAGTAATGTAGTTTAACAAGCGAAGGTAATTGGCTTCTTCCTCTTTATCCAGAGCACTGAATAGTCCTTTGAAATAAGTGGGGCAGGTTGTATTTTCTTCATAGGATATCGTGAAAGAATGAACAACACGCAGTGGTTCCAGCAGTTTTGAAGAAAATGCTGCTCCCAAAACAATTTCCCGGGCTTTTAATTTAATAATTTCTGCGTATAATAAGTTTTCATCAAGTGGAATATTCGTTAAAAAACCTTCACCGGTTGATAAATCAATATAACTTAATATATAGCGGTTTTTTTCTTTTGATATGGATAATAAATAATTGTTTTCAGTCGATTCCAAACTCAATTCATCGATAACAGTTCCCGGAGTAATTATTCTGACGACTTCTCTTTTAACGATACCTTTTGCGCTTTTTGGATCTTCTACTTGCTCTACTATTCCCACTTTATATCCTTTTGAAGTTAAAATATCCAAATAGGAATGAACACTGTGATAAGGTACACCGCACATCGGTACTCGTTCATCTACGCCGGCATCTTTACCGGTGAGAACAATTTCAAGTTCTTTGGATGCAACCAGTGCATCCTGAAAAAACAATTCATAAAAATCCCCTAATCGAAAGAAAATCAAAGTATCCGGATAATTTTCTTTGATAGAGAGATATTGCCTAATCATAGGCGAATATTGCATTTTATCGATGGTTTCCATCATATTCATCACCTTCATTCATTATAACATGAAAAGCAAAATTTATAAAGATAAAAATAGTTTAAAAAAATTAGAGGATTTCCCTCTAATTTTGTTTTATTCTTTTTCAGGTTGATTCATTACATTGATTAATGCTTTATATATCGGTAGCGTAATTATTCCAGCAAGAACTATTTCTACCAGTGCATTGAAAGTAATCACAGGTTTCACAAAAGCATTGATATATGTTTCAAGATTATCATAAAACAGTGTACCAAACGCCATGATGGCAAGCAATACCAAGACAGTATGAACCATTGTTGCTAAAACAGCGGAAACCACAACTGCCCAGGTGGTATTTTTAATAACTTTTTTGAATACATTGAACAATTCAAAAGCAGCTACGCCAAATAAAACTCGCGGTAAAACAGAAATTAACGGATTTTGAAATACCAAAACTGCAGTTTGAAATGCAGCCCATAACGATCCTAATCCGAAAACCAAACCAAGTAACCAAGCATATTTTCTCCCCAGTAAAAAAGCACCAATAATAACTGGAATATGCAGGATAGTGATTTGTACTCCTAAAAATGGAATCGCTAAACCAAATCCAATATAGGGTGGGGCAGAAAGTGCGACAATTAATGCAATTAAAATAGCAGTAAAAGCAATCTCAAAAATAATACGATGTCTTTTCTTATTCATTTTTTTCTCCTTTTTAGGCCATAAAGGTCCCATAAGATTGATATATTATTTATAGTTTATAATATCCGTAAGGTATATTTAATCCAGAAATTCAAATTCATAACCGAGAATGCGAACAGTGTCTCCGTGTTTTACTCCCAATTCTCGTAATTTCTGATCCACACCCAAGTTGCGAATTCGTCTTGCAAATAATTTAACATTCTCGTCTCTTGTGAAATCAGTAGCGTGGAAAAATTTTTCAATCATTTCACCTTGAACTTCCATTATTCCGTCTTCGCCCTGATGAATGGTAAAGGGAGGAGCTTTGGGAACAAATTTGTATTCCACTACTTTATCTTGAATTACCTCTTCAAACTGCGTTAAATTAACTGTATCCAGCAAATCAGCGATGTGATATGTCAATGTATCCAGATTATCTCTAGTATAAGCGCTTATTGGGATGATGTCAATATTTTTACATTTTTTTTCCAAAAGTTTCAGATTTTTCGAAGCATTTGGAAGGTCCATTTTATTTGCAACTATGAGTTGGGGGCGTAACAACAGTTTAGGATTATAACTTTCCAATTCTTTATTAATTGCTGTCCAATCGTCATACGGATTCCGTCCTTCAACAGAATCCATATCCAAAACATGGACAATTACCCTTGTTCGTTCAATATGGCGCAGAAATTGAAATCCCAACCCAGCACCTTCCGATGCTCCTTTAATTAAGCCAGGTAAATCGGCAAGAACAAAACTTCTTTTGTCTGTTGTTTGTACAACTCCTAAATTTGGAACCAAAGTAGTGAATGGATAATCAGCAATCTTAGGTTTAGCTGCTGACAAAACAGAGATTAACGTACTTTTGCCTACGCTAGGAAAGCCAACCAATCCAACATCAGC
>JAQUYJ010000023.1 GCA_028691905.1 Bacilli bacterium | reverse complement strand
TTCTGTCATTTCAAAAATAATATTTTCTTTAATTAATTGTTCCTGAAAATTTGAGCTTTGTTCATTCGTTAAAAAGACATTAACACCCAATTCCTTAATAACATTTAACCACTCTTCTTCGCTCATACCAGCCATGGAAACAACTTCTTCTTTTAATACCATTCTTTTGGCGCAGTCAAACACAACCATTTCAGCAGCTTCCCCGATTGCACTTGTCTGATCTTTTTTGATTGGCAGGCCGATTCTGGTGACAGACAGCGGAAGTTCCTCCAGATGAAGAATTGCCTGATCGAGGTAATCCATCCGCGCATCTTCAATTCTTCCTTTATCACAAAGCGATGCAACATTGGGTTGCAGAGGAAGCTTTGCCAGTACTTTTACTCCATATCTGGCTGCTATTTCATCAACATGACTTTCTCCAAAAATTTTTACTTGCTTATGACATTCATCGCATTCATAGTAACTCATGTTTTCAACCAGTCCCAAAACAGGAATATGCATCATTTGGGCCATTTTTAAAGCTTTCGAAACAATCATTCCCACTAACTCCTGAGGTGAAGTGACAATGACAATTCCATCAACCGGAATGCTTTGAAACACAGTTAAAGGAACATCTCCGGTTCCTGGAGGCATATCCAAAAACAAAAAATCAATGTCCTGCCAGATAACATCCTTCCAAAACTGTTTGACCAGTCCGGCGAGAATAGGTCCGCGCCATACAACGGGATCTGTATCATTTTTCAACAGTAAATTGCTCGACATGATTTTTATGCCACCAGCGGATGGGGAGGGTAGGAGTCCTTCCTGACTTCCCCTTATTTTTTCAGTTATACCAAACATCTTCGGAATCGAGGGACCGGTGATGTCCACGTCCATTATTGCGGTTTGATATCCTTTTTGATGCATTAATACAGCAAAAAGGGCTGTGACTAGCGATTTACCAACCCCACCTTTTCCGCTGACTATGCCAATTATTTTTTTCACACTGCTCATTTTGTGTGGTTTTTCTAATTCGATACGATCTTTACAATCCTGGCTGCAAGAATCGCATTGATGATTGCAATCACTCATACTTTATCCTCCTGACAAGTAAACTTATTATACTGCTTAATTAAAAAAAGTCAAGAAGTAAAGCGTTCTTAACTTTCTTTCCATTTATCGTAATCATCATCCGTGAGGGCATAGCAGTATAAGTCATGAATCGTACCATCATAGAGCATGTAGCCCTTTTTCTTGATGCCCTCATATGTCAGATGCAGTTTCTCACATACTCTTCTGCTTCGGGGATTGGTGGTAAACGTTGAACATTCCAAACGTTTGATCTCCAGTGTTTCGAACCCCCATTTGATTGCTTCTCTTGCTGCTTCAACGGCAATTCCCATTCCCCAGTAATCCGGATGAATGGTATAACCCAGTTCCGCTTTAAAACCCCGGATAAATGAATGCAGTTCCAGTGTCCCAATCATTTTTTGGTTTGCTTTATAAATAATCGCAAAAACACCTAACTGACCGTATTTCTTTTTATCCAAAAACATTTGAATAATAGTTTTTGTTTCTGTTGGTGTCCGGTGGGGTTCCCATCCGGCAACCGGACCGACAAAGGATAAATGAGCATATTCATACATATCCTTGTAATCGTCAACTGAAATTTCTCGTAAAAGAAGGCGTGGGGTTTCCATAACCGGTAAATCGTAAAACATAATTTTCCCTCTATTCAATTATATGAATGGTTTCTATTTTCACTGGAACGCAGGTTTTCTCATTTAATTCAACAATGATTGCATTGAACTGGGTTCTTCCCGTATCTTGGGGAGCAAAACGTTTTGTTCCCTTGTTGACAAAACGGTCCAAAACGATATCCTTCTGCATGCCTATAACGCCATCAAGCGGTCCCGTCATTCCAACATCAGTGATATAAGCGCTGTGATTGGGTAGGATCCGTGCATCGTTGGTCGGAACATGGGTATGGGTGCCGAATATAATCTGTACTCTGCCATCAAAATAATGACCGAACGCAATCTTTTCACTGGTAGCTTCGCCATGAAAATCACAGATATAACAATCACTTGGAATCGTTTTTAATATTTCTTCGGTTTTTTCAAAGGGCGAAGCATTTCCTTCTTCCATAAAAACGGTCCCTATCATTTGAAAAACAGTTATTTTCTTGCCATTGTAATTGATGGTCGTATAGCCTTTTCCCCGTGAACCTTCCGGATAATTGTAGGGGCGGATGATATTTTGTGATTCGTCGATGAAAGTAAATACTTTGTCATTTTGATAAGAATGGTTCCCCAGTGTCACGACATTGACTCCCATTTCCAGCAACCATTTAAAATGCTTGTCGTTGATGCCCCGGCCATGGGAAATATTCTCGCCGTTGACAATTATAAAGTTGATTTTTCGTTCCTGTTTGATTTGATTGACATGTCTTTCAAAACTGGCTCGTCCCAATTTTGAAAATACATCTCCCACTATTAATATTTCCATCCTATCACCTGTTTTTCATTATAACTGAAAGCGTGTTTTTTGTCAATTCAAAAGAAAAAAAGAACCTCTTTCGAGGTTCTTCCTTTGTTTATTAATATTTTGGAGTAAACCATTCATAAGTTAATTCAGTTCCGACTACGCAGAAGAATTCACCCAATGCGGCTTTATTCTGGGAAGAATATGGGCTCCACATAATTCCGCCGGCAGGAAGAACGATAGTTTCCGGTAAAGTGTAGTTTCCTTCCAGATCCTTTTCCGCAGCTTCAATTAATCCTGGTTCCAATGCAGTTGTACCAAATCCTAATGTTACAACCCCTTCGCTGTCTGCAGCAAATGCGATTCTCCAACCATCCATCGACATCGATGTTTGACGGATCAATGTGGTACCATTGACGTCTTTGGTAAGTGAACTGCCTTTGTAGTTAAGGTAAGTAATAGGAATGTTGATATCTTTTTCAGTGTTATTGATGAATAGAATGAATTGGTAGTTACAATGAACCAAACCGGTCATCGTCTTCAATGTTGGCACATAATTTTCGCCATCCATTTTTGGAACCAAATCGCCGTTTTCCGCAATCGTAACGCCATTTTCGCCTTCTTCAATTAAAACTGTATAAGGATCATTGGCGAAATATTGATAACGAACTACTTTTCCGGTAGCATCTTCATGATCAGCATAGAAAGTGAAACCGGTCCAGCCTGCATATCCTGCAGCGTATGGGCCTACAACAGT
Source organism: Bacilli bacterium (assembly GCA_028691905.1). Classification (GTDB taxonomy): domain Bacteria; phylum Bacillota_I; class Bacilli_A; order ML615J-28; family CAG-698; genus JAQVOS01. Next base: position 8,405 of record JAQUYJ010000023.1, on the reverse strand, counting down.
TCCTGTAGCAGGATCATCAAAACTGAATGTATGAACTTCATCATATACCTGTGGATGAGCTGTGGCAGAACGGTTAGCAAAACGTCCACCTACATACATGGTATCAGGAGTCTTAGCAACGCCGACATTGATATCAATTTCACCGGTAGCTGTATCCGAACCAACAGTTACAGAATAAGTCATTGTAACAGCATGATAACGCAGGAATTGTTTTTGTAATTCCCAGGTTTCATTAAAGATGCCTTCTTCGCCTGCAGTCCAGGTTACAACATTATCTTTATAAGTTCCATCGCCACCAACAGTAGTCGGCAGAGGAATGACATTTCCACCAACACGGTCAATTATACCCCATGGGAAGTAAGCCGGGAAGCTTGCTTCTTCAAATTTATTGCTTAAGTCCAAAACAACTTTTTGAGCGTCATTGGTTGCTGGTTTTACTAAAATAGTAAATGTTAAATCCTGTTCGAAATTGAACTTCTCAGCAATTCCAACATAAGTGATATGAGCAGTCAGTACTACAGTGGTATCAGCAGTTAAATACGGATCCATCTTACCGGCAGCACTTAAAACAGCAGGAGTATCACTTGTCCAGGTAATAGCAACACCGAATTTGTTATCACGTAATGGAAGTTGGATATTCTGTCCTTCCAATTCAGTTACAGTTGGAAGGGTATTTTCCTGTAAGAAAGCAATTTTTTCAGCTTGTGTATATCCCTTGACTGTAATATTATGACGGGTAACTTCACCGTTGTTTCCACATACGTAGTATGCTTCCAATGTTGTTACAGTGTCATCATTTGGACGAACATAGGTACCGGTAGATGTTAATACAGTAGACATGGTGCTTGCCCATGTTAAGTTAACTTCTTTTAATACTACAGTAGTAGTATCTTCCAATAACGCCAACAGTTCCGTTAAAGTAGCTGGTAAAGCAAGATCGGCAACAAGCATATTGTCATCAAATTCTTCCAAATATTCAGCGACTTTTGCTTTCGCAAGATTTAATGCTACGAATTCATTGTCATCCAAATCGTTAACAACTTTTACAGTCATATAGAAGTCAATGGATTCTTCTTCATCATAAGTTAAAACACACTTAACAGTGTCAATTGTATCAATTACATATTCGTGATCATAAGTGTCACCAGGGAATTTATTCCCCAATGTGTCGTAATAATCAGCTTCAATTAAAGTGTTGTCATATACTGGGAATTCGAAATCAGCAGCTGCGTATTCCGGAGTATTTGCTTTAATATATTGCATAGCTGAATATAATACTTGAATACCTTCCAAGTCTTCATAAACCATTACTTCAATGGTATCTTTCACAGTTGCAGTTTCAGTAGATGTTGCCGTAATGGTAACACGTCCACCTTTCACTCCTGTGACTTTCCCATCAGCACTAACAGTAGCGATTGAAGTATCACTTGAAGTCCAAGTTACAGTTTTAATTCCATTAGCTGGAGTTGTTTCGATACTTAGTTCCATAACATCGCCACCGATAAGAACACCTGTCTCACCCACATAAATGTCTGCAAATATTTCTATTGCAGTTGGAGCTACTGGGGGATCTTCTTCTGTCGGTTTACAGGCTGATACAAACAAAGCAACAATTGCAACGGCAAAAACAACTAGCCATTTTCTTGTTTTAGTTAACATTGAAACCTCCTCAATTTTTTTCAATATTATAATTTTTCAAAATAGATTTATTTAATAAATCTACCTATATTCTAAACCATTTATTCAAAAAAGTCAACACAAATTAAAAACGTTTACAAATTAAAATTCATACCGGGAATAATATAATACAAACTAACTAACAAAATAATATTAATTGGTTATTGAATTTCTATTCTGTTTTTAACTTTTATTCCTCTTTGATGGCGGTTTATCTAAAATGAGACAACTTTATCAGGGTTCAATACATGATTTGGGTCAAATACTTCTTTGATCCCTTTCATGATTTTTATCTGTTCTTCCCCCAACATCTTAGCCATGTATTTCTTTTTTGCGAAACCAATTCCATGTTCGCCCGATACGAGCCCACCGATCCGATTCGCTTCGTCATACATGCAGTCAAATACCTGTTCCAACAATCCTTTCCAGGTCCCTTCATCAATATCATCCTTACAGATATAGATATGGAGGTTTCCATCCCCCGCGTGACCAAAAGAAGGAATTCTTACACCATATTTTTCGCTTAACTGATGCGTAAATATAATGTAATCGGCGATTTTATCCCGTGGAACAACCACATCACATTCATCCATTTGCGTTGTTGATGCTTTGATTGCTTCCAGAAATGCTCCTCTGGCTTTCCAAACATCATCCTTACGCTCCTGTGTATCGACAATCAATACATCCTCTGCTCCCAACTCCTGAAGACAAAGATCTGCTGCTCTTTGATACTGAGTGTTGATTTCCCCCTCACTCATTCCATCAAAAGTTAGAAGAATATAAGCATCGTATTTTCGTTCCGGAAATTTCTTTCCAAGGTAATTTTCTGAAAATCCAATTGTGTTTCGGTCAAAAAACTCAATTGCAGTAGGAACCAACCGGGACTGCAAGATCCGGGGAACACTGGTTATGGCTGTAGTTGGATTAAGAAACGGCACCAGCAGGGAAATCGATTTTTCAGGAAGGGGCATTACTTTTAAGTACAGCTTTGTAATAATACAAAGTGTTCCTTCCGAACCAATTACTAAATCCTTCAAAGAATATCCGGTTGAGTTTTTCGCAACAACCCGTCCAAACTGGGTAACCTCGCCATTGGGGAGGACGACTTCCATCGCTTTTACCCAATCCCTTGTCACTCCGTATTTTACTGCCCGCATTCCCCCGGCATTCGTTGCAACATTGCCACCGATTGTAGCTGTTTTTTCACCGGGATCCGGAGCATAAAAATATCCTTTTGCTTCGATATATTCGTAGATGTCCATTAACAGGACACCGGGTTCCACTTCCAGTACTAAATTTTTTTCATCCAGACCGATAATGTGGTTCATTTTTGTCATGTCCAGAACAATTCCACCATGAATGGGGACACAGGCTCCAACGAGACCGGTTCCACTTCCCCGAACCGTAACCGGTATTTTGTTTGTATTCGCATAGGTCATGATTTGTGATACTTCTTTGGTAGAAGTTGCTTTGATGACTGCTTCGGGTATCCCTTTAACGGTTCCCAGTTCATCTTTTTCATAATCTTCACTGATTTCTTCAGCGGAAAAGATGTTGTTTTTACCTACTATGGTCTCAAAGAAGGCAATATCCTCTAAAGACACTTGTTTATACATCACAACCATCCCTTTCCTGCTTTTATTTTCTTTATCAATTCCGGTACGATTTGGAAAACATCCCCAACAATACCATAGTGCGAACAATCAAAGATTGGTGCATTTTTATCCAGATTAACCGAAAATACCGTTTCGGAACCACTCATTCCCGCTGTAAACTGAACTGCCCCGCTTACCCCCAATGTAATCAACAATTTGGGAGCAACGGTTCTACCACTTAAACCGATCTGTTTTTTCGCATCCATCAGCCCTGCTTCAATAAGGGGTCTGGTTGTTGCAACCTGGCCTCCCAAGAGGTCAGCCAATTCCTGAGCGAGTGCTAAATCTTCCTTTGTTTTAAAAGCTCTTCCCACTGCGACCAATACTTCAGCTTCACTGATATCAACAATGGCATCTTTTGCTTTCACTTCCAGTAATTCCAACCTTGAAGACAAATCAAATGATAATTCCATTTTCTGAATCGTGCCGTGGGGTGCTTCTTTTTCCGGCATTTTGAATATTTTATAGCGGACTGTTGCCATCTGCGGTCTGGTATTCGGGCATATAATGGAAGCCATGATATTTCCCCCGAAAGCAGGCCGATTCTGAATCAGGTCAGTGTTTTTCTTCATCCCAAGAATCGTACAGTCGGCAGTCAATCCGGTTCGGAAGCGGGAAGCAACACGGGGAGCAAAACTTCTTCCTGTCGCTGTTCCCCCATATAAAACAACACTTGGTTTAATCTTTTCTATGAAATCCGCCATACAATTTGTATATCGCTCGACATTGAAGTGAGCCAGTCGCTCTTCTTCATAAACAAAAATCCGATCAACGCCATAACTTAATATTTCCGGCGCAAATAAATCCGCATCCCTGCAGATCAATACCGCATAAACCGGATGATTGATAACCTGAGCCAGTTCACGGGCTTTCCCGATCAATTCAAAACTGACGGGGTGAATTTTTTCTTCGTCATGTTCGATAAAAATACTGATTCCCTGCCATTTGCTTTTATCAATCTGCACTGTTTCTTCTTCAACGAATTCCATCACGCCAGCCGGCCCTTTTCGTACACATAACTTACACATCCGGCAGGCTGAAGTAATACTTAATTGGTCGTGATATTCAAAAGCATTGAAGGGACACAATTTAATTAATTGCTGTGCATTTTCTTTTGTTACTTTTTCATGATGAATAACCAGTTTTCCCATTATAGCAATTTCAAATCCTGCAATTTATTCATCATCCGTGTTGCAAGATTGTCTCCTTCCCAAATTTCTTTTTCGGTATTCTTGGTCGGAGGAAACATTCGTTCCACCTGAGTGGGAGAACCTTTTAAACCATAATGAGCAGGATTGGTATCTTCCATATTCTGCAGTGTCAATTCCAATATTTTCTCGTTCCTGCAAACCAGACTTCTCTTATAAGAAGGTAAGCGTGGGGTATAAATCCCTTTTTCGACCGTAATCAAACAGGGATATTGGATTTCCCAGCATTCCACTGTTTTATCCATACTGGTCGATACGATAATTGATTTTTCTTTAATTTCTATAATTTTATCGACATAGGCAATATGGGGGATCTGTAAATACTCCGCAATTTCCGGTCCAACCTGTGCTGTGTCCCCGTCCGTAGTCTGTTTCCCACAGATAATTAAATCAAATGGACCAATCTTTTTGATTCCCTGGGACAGGGTGTATGCTGTAGCTACCACATCTGCTCCCGCAAATTGGCGGTCAGTCAGGAGGGCGGCCTGATCACAGCCCATCCACAGTGATTCCTGCAGTACGGATAATGCTGATGGTGGTCCCATCGTAATACTTGCTATGTGCGCTCCATTTTGTTCTTTCATACGAAGAGCGGTCTCAATGGCATATAAATCATAAGGATTCATTTTACAATTGCTTCCATCGCGGATTAAAACGCCGGTTACGGGATCGATTTGTACTTCTGAACTGCCAGGAACCTGTTTGATACATGTAATAATATTCATTTATATGTTTACCCAGCCTTTCTTGTCTTTTACACTTAACTATTATAGCACACTTTCCCCAATCTAGACTAGTCTTTTTTCAAAAATTCAAGAGAAACGGCAAATAGCTTTTCCTGCATCCATTCACTGTCATAACCATGACCGGCTCCTTCAATTGGATAGAGATGCGACTTTGGAAAATGGGTCGCATATTCTACTCCAATCAGATAGTCCACTGCCTGGTCTTTGGTACCATGCACGACCAAAACCTCACGGGAATAGCTTTTTGCCTGCCTGAAATAATCATTTCGGTTAAAACTGGCAACCAAATCCGAATGAATGACAAAGCCGGGAAGAACCATTAATCCCTTTTCATTTTTGGGTGCTTCATCAAAACGTTTTTTCAGCCGTCCGTACATATTCCCTGCCGGAGACCACAGAACCATTTTCGTAATCGGTGCTTCCAGACAGACCAGTTCCGCAATGGCTCCGCCCATACTGTAACCGAGAACCATCACTTCATACCCGAGAGATTCAGCATAACAAAGAATTCTCTTCGCATCCTCAACTGCATCATCAAACCGAAAATCAATAAATTCACCGTCTGATTCGCCGTTGTTTGCATAATCAAAGCGAATGCTTGCTATCCCTTCCACTGCAAGTTTTCTTGCCATTGTCCTAAAGAAACCATTGTGTTCGGTTTTGTTTCCGGTATAGCCGTGAAAGAAAACAACTGCTTTCTTTGCTGCAGGCGGAAAAATACCATACCCTCTCAGTACCAATCCTTTATGATTAATCAATTCAATATGTTCTGTCATTTGTTCACTTCTTCCAGGGCATGCCGTAAATGTCCTTTTGCTTCATTCAGGTAATGCTCGACACTGGCTGCATCTTCTATTTTACTTAAAAGCGAAAAGATAGCTTTTTTTACGGAATGAAAACGGTCGTAGTATATTTTTGCTTCTTCTTCACTGACACCTGCAACCTGGGAAATGATATGGTGAGCCCTTTTTACCAATTTTTCATTGGTAGCCTGAACATCAATCATCCAGTTTTCATAAACCTTGCCAAGTTTAATCATCACCCCGGTCGACAGCATATTGCAGATCATTTTCTGTGCTGTTCCGGATTTCATTCTGGTTGATCCGGTAAGGGGTTCATGTCCCGTAATGGCTTCAATCGGATAATCAACAATATGGGCAATTTCGCTGTTTGGGGAAGTAACGATACATCCGGTCTTGCAGCCTATTTTTTTCGCGTATTCGACACCGCCCACAGCATAGGGTGTTCTTCCGCTTGCTGTAATGCCAATGACAAAGTCCTGGGGCTGTAAATCAATCTTTTTCAAATCTTCCACAGCCAGAATTTTGGAATCTTCTGCTCCTTCAACAGCATGAACAACAGCAGGTAATCCTCCTGCCATCACACATTGAACCATTTCATCGGGAACAGAAAAGGTCGGCCGACATTCGACCGCATCAATTAAGCCCAGTCTGCCACTGGTTCCTGCTCCAACATAGATCATTCTGCCTTCCTGATGGAGGGCTGCCAATAAGGCATCAATGCAGGAAGCAATCTGGGGAAGGGCCTTTTCAACCGCATAAGCAACCGTTTTATCTTCCTCATTGATCAGGCGGACCATTTCCAGGGTCGATACCTGATCAATTAAAACTGTTTTTTCATTTCTTTGTTCGGTTCCAATTTTTTTAATGTCTAAATTCATGCTTTTTTCTTGGACTCAACGTGATCTGACCGAGAATAACATCCTCTTTGGCGCCGGTAGCTTCTTTCACATTGCTCGGTAAATGACAAAATGTCCGATATCCCAGCACCGCAAAAGCAACTGCTTCCTTCGCATCACTGTTGATTCCAACCTCCTCTCCTTTTTTAATTGGACTGCTCATTTGTTCTCGCATGCGTGCAAGAATAAACTCATTATGGCTTCCGCCCCCACAGACTATCACCTGATCGGGGGTGGGCAGGAAACGGTGATAACTGTCAACTATTGCATCGGCTGTGAAAGCTGTTATTGTTGCAATCACATCTTCTTTCTGAAGCTTGTTGAAGTCAAAGCGAAGCGCCAATTCTTCCATCATGTGCATATTGTATTGCTCACGGCCGGTTGATTTCGGTGGTTTTTTGCTTAGATACGGATCAGCCATTAAAAACCGGAGCAGATCCGTGTTTATCCTTCCCTGAAAAGCAGTTTTTCCGCCTTCATCATAGGGCAGCAAAAAATATTTTTTCATAAAATAATCAATCATTACATTGCCCGGTCCGCAGTCAAATGAGAGAACATCTTCCAATTTGGCCGCTTTGGGTAAATAGGTAACATTGCTGATTCCTCCGATGTTTTGAAGAGCAATTGATCGGTTTTCACTTCGGAACTGATAAAACTCAGAAAACGGAACAAGGGGAGCTCCCTGACCGCCGCTTGCCACATCCATCACCCGAAAATTGGAAATAACCGGAATATTGGTCTGGTAGGCAATCACACTTGCTTCCCCGATCTGGAAAGTATGGGGAATAGTTGCATTGGGATCATGCCAGATGGTCTGACCGTGACTGGCAACAAAGGCAATATCTTCATAGGTATAGGGTGTTTGAGCCAGTAACAGGTCAATTGCCTGAACAAATTCCTGGCCGAGTTCAAAATTCAGGCTCGAAATCTGCGATAAATTGGCAGTCTGATCAAATAAATTACGAAAAATCCGCTCTTTCAGTTCTGCTGTATAGGGCTTAGTAACAAAGTGCAGCAGCATAACCTGTTCGTCTTTGAATTCCACCAAAGCGGCATCGACGCCGTCCAGTGAAGTTCCGCTCATTAATCCGATTCCTAACATAGAATTCCCAACCTCCAGGCAAGATAAAATGCCCCATATATCGGGTCCTGTTCTCCCGCAACTTCCAGCACTTCCCATTCTTTTTCAAGAACCGAAATGACCTCCTGTTTAGCGATCGAAGCATTGCAAATAAACCCTCCCCGGAACCCTAAAACAATAGGAGAACGCAAATTTAAGGCTTTTACAGCGTTTCTGACATCATGAGCTAAATCTTCTCCGGCTTCTTTTAACAGGCGAAGGGCATGGGGGTCATTTTCATCGGCTTTTTTAACGATGAAGCGGGCATAGGAAGCAATATGGGTTTTACTGTTTTGATAC
>JAQUYJ010000164.1 GCA_028691905.1 Bacilli bacterium | reverse complement strand
GGGAACTGGACCGGATATTCAACGACAGTTTCTTCAGTTGCGGCGTTGGCATTGAATACAAGGCCGCCGGATCGTGGGTGACGCTGTTCAAACAGTTATGAATGTTCATCATATCCGACCCGGAAATAAAGTGATTATGGTTGGAAGTGGAAATATCGGGTTGATTGTCAGTTATCAATTGCTTCAAGCTGGAGTAAAAGTCTGTGCTGTAATTGAAGCAGCGCCATCCATTGGTGGATATAAGGTTCATGCTGCGAAACTTCGGCGTTTGGGTGTTCCTATTCTGACGTCCTGTACTATTCTAAAAGCAATTGGTACATTGAGTGTGGAACAAGTAGAATTAGTATCGCTTGATGAGCAGTGGAACGTCATTGCCAACAGCAATCGGTTTATAGATGTGGATACAGTGTGTATCGCCGTTGGCTTAACTCCCCTATCCAATCTTCTTGCTATGATGGGAGCAAAAATGAACTATATTCCTGAGTTGGGAGGAAATGTTGCTTTAATTGATGAGCATTTCCAAACAACGATTAAAAATATTTATTGCTGCGGTGATGTATCCGGGATAGAAGAAGCAAGCAGCGCTATTATTGAAGGCAGCATTGCCGGTTTGGAAGCAAGTTTTGCTTTAGGTCAGGCTCATCCTAACTATCAGAGTTTATTGGCTGAACTGAATCAACAATTAAAGGAGCTAAGAGAAGGACCGTTCGGGGAGAAAATAAGAAAAGGAATCAACAAAATGGAGGAATACTACCATGCTTTCTAAAACCGGGATTCCCATTTTAGCACAGATATGTTCTAAATTTCCTTCCGAATCCGTTTTAATTCATCCGAAAGCAATAATTGAATGTTATGAAGAAATTCCATGCAATCCGTGCACAACAAGCTGTCCGACTAAAGCGATAACAATCAATGGAAATATGAATCATTGTCCAGAAATAGATTTTTCAAAATGTGTAGGCTGTGGAATATGTGTTTTCAGCTGTCCTGGTCTGGCCATTATGATTGTGGAAGTCAAAGATAATAAAGCAATTTTTAAAATTCCATATGAAATGCTTCCCCTTCCCCAAAAAGGAGAAGTTTGGGACGCAATTAATCGCCAAGGTCAAATAATCGGACCAGCTTTAATTGAAAAAGTAAGCCATTCCCCTGTTCATAATAAAACACGACTGATCCAAGTCCAAGTAGATAAAGCATTACTTTATGATTTTATAACAATTAAGGAAAAGACATATGAATAAAAAAGACATAATACTTTGTCGTTGTGAAGATATCAGTTTACAAGATTTGCATGATTTATTTGCACGTGGTTTTACTGATTTGGAAGAGATAAAACGGATGCTTCGCATCGGTATGGGACCTTGTCAGGGCAATACCTGTATTCCTCTTGTTCAAAAGGAATTGAGTCGGTATCTTAATCAAAAGATCGAAGATATAGCCAATCCAACCGTCCGTCCGCCTTTAACCGGTATTAAATTATCGTCCATATGGGAGGATAAAAATGAAAGCTGAAGTTGTTATTATCGGTGGTGGAATAAGTGGTGTCAGCATCGCCTATCATTTAGCTGCTTTAGGTCAGAAAAACATTGTTGTCATCGAAAAATCCTTTTTGGCGAGTGGTGCTACGGGTAGATGCGGTGCTGGAGTAAGGCAGCAGTGGGGAACCAAACTCAACTGTTTATTAGCGCAGGCAAGTATGCACTTTTTTGAAAAAGCCAATCAAATATTAAATTATGACGGTGATATTGAGTTGAAACAAGAAGGATATTTGATTGTTGCAACAACAGAAGAAGAAAAAGAAGATTTTAAAAGAAATGTAATCCTGCAAAACAGTTTACAGATTCCTTCCGTCTTTATTTCACCATCTGAAGCTCTAAAAATTGTACCTCATCTTTGCATTGATGAAATTGTAGGAGCAACATATTGCCCTACAGACGGTCATTTAAATCCTTTTAAAATGACGGATGCGTTTTACCAGGCAGCAAAGAAATTGGGAGTAGAGTTTTTATTTCATGAGGAAGTAAAAGCTATTCAGGTATCCAATAAAAATATTGAAGCAGTTATTACAACCAAACAAACGATTGAAACTGCAATCGTCGTCAACGCAGCAGGTGGATATGCTAGGGAAGTAGGACAAATGGTTGGTATCGACATTCCCGTTTATTCTGAAAACCATGAAATTCTCGTTACTGAACCGGTCGAAAAAATGCAGGGACCGATGGTAATGTCCTTTTCCAAAAATATATACTGTCAACAAGTACCGAATGGTAATTTTATCATGGGACGAAGCAATCCGCAAGCAACAGCTGACCATTCAAACCTCTCCAGTTGGCAATTTCTGGACGAAATGGCTAAAACCATTCGCGACTTATTACCGTTAATAGGCAACCTTCGTGTGTTAAGGCAATGGGGAGGATCCTATAATATGTCTTTGGACCGGCAGCCTATTCTTGATCGGTCAAGAGAAATTCCTTCTTTTTATGTAGCATGCGGATTCAGTGGACATGGCTTTATGTTTGCTCCGATGACCGGATTGTTACTGGCTCAAATGATTTTAAAGCAACCCCTTGCTCTTGATA
>JAQUYJ010000163.1 GCA_028691905.1 Bacilli bacterium | reverse complement strand
AATATGGAGCAGGTAACGAGAATCGAACTCGCATATTCAGCTTGGAAGGCTGACGTTCTGCCGTTGAACTATACCTGCATGAATGGTCGGGAAAACAGGATTTGAACCTGCGACATCTTGGTCCCAAACCAAGCGCTCTACCAAGCTGAGCTATTTCCCGATCATATAAAAAAAATGGTACGCCAGATAGGACTTGAACCCACAGCCTTTTGGTCCGTAGCCAAACGCTCTATCCAATTGAGCTACTGGCGCATCATGGCGGTCTCGACGGGACTTGAACCCGCGATCTCCAGTGTGACAGACTGGCATGTTAACCACTACACCACGAGACCAAAAATGGTGCGGGTGACAGGAATCGAACCTGCACTCCGGGGAACTAGATCCTAAGTCTAGCGCGTCTGCCAGTTCCGCCACACCCGCAATTTATGATGGCTTGCGAGTTAGTGGTTTTTGTGCATCTGCCCATTCACACGCTACAACATTATACTATATAAGAATAAAAATTGCAAGTGAAATGTTTAAAATAATCGAAAAATAAAGGGGGATTTTCACTGGTTTTCATACTTTACTAAATGTGGTTTTCATGTTATAAAATATCCACTGAAAGGTCATAGAGGGGTTCACATATGAAAGAAAAACTAAAAAAAGTTGTCGTTATTACAGGGGCATCAAGTGGAATTGGCTTGAAAACAGCAACTTATTTATATGATCAGGGGTATATTGTTTATGGACTTTCCCGACGCTTGGTTGAAGACATTGGGATTAGGAATATTTCCTGTGATATTACAAAAAAAGAAGATGTTGTCGCTGCTTTCAAGCAAATTATCGAGCTGGAAGGTCAAATAGATTATGTTGTCAATAACGCCGGAATGGGTATCAGTGGAGCAATTGAATATACCAGTGAACAGGAAATGCGGCAGATACAGGAAGTCAATGTATGGGGATTAATCTCTGTATGTCAGGTAGCCTTACCCTATTTAAGAACCAGTAAAGGGATGATTGTTAATATTGGGAGTGTTGCCGGTGAACTGACTATTCCATTTCAATCTTTTTATTCGATGACAAAAGCAAGTGTCGGTGTTCTGACAGAAGCACTGCGTATGGAATGCAGGCCTTTTCGGGTTCGGGTAGTATGTGTGTTACCCGGTGATACGAAAACTGATTTCACCAAAAACCGTGTTCAACCTAAAATTCAACAGGATGAAATATATCAGGACCGTATTATCCGTTCCATCCAGAAAATGGAAAAAGATGAAAAAAACGGTGTCAATCCCCTAAAAGTATCGAAAACAATCACAAGGATGATGAAAAGAAAACATCCTCCGGTAAAAGTTGTCGTCGGTTGGGATTACAAAATATTGGTATTTCTCAAACGCTTTTTACCAAACCGTTTGATTAATTGGATACTGTATCAAATGTATGGAAAATAAAAAGGAATTTTCCTTTTTATTTTGACATTTATTAGCACTTAATACTTGACAGTGCTAATAAAATAATGTATAATAAATGAGAATTAAAAGGAGGAAAACTAATGTCAGAACTTAAACAATTTAAAACAGAATCCAAACGATTGCTGGATTTGATGATTAACTCAATTTATACAAACAAAGAAATATTTTTACGAGAGTTAATTTCAAATGCAAGTGATGCAATTGACCGGTATCACTATTTATCTTTAACCGATGAAAAACTTCCGAAAAAGAATGATTATGAAATTTTTATTGCTTTCAACAAGAAGAAAAAAACCATTACAATTACGGATAACGGAATTGGAATGACTTATCAGGAATTAAATGACAGTTTGGGAACCATAGCAAAGAGTGGAACACTGGAGTTTCTGGAAAAAGTAAAAACAAAGAAAGCCAAAGAAGCAGATATTCAATTAATCGGTCAATTCGGAGTTGGCTTTTATTCCGCATTTATGGTAGCCAAATCAGTCAGTGTTGAAACCAGATCATTATATGATGAAAAAGGGTATTTATTTGTTTCAGAAGGAACGGATACCTATGAAGTGAGCGAAAGCAAGAAAACTGATTCCGGAACCATTATTACCCTCCATCTGCGGGACAATAATGAAGATTTCGAGTTTGATCAGTTTCTGGATGAATGGAAACTTAAAAATTTAGTGAAAAAATATTCCGATTATGTTCGATATCCAATTAAAATGACAGTTCACAAGAGTGTGAAAAAAGAGGGGACAGAAGAGGAGTATACGGAAGTAGAAGAAGTCGAAACGCTCAACTCGATGACCCCAATCTGGAAGAAAAACAAAAATGAATTAAAAGATGAAGAGCTTAATGAATTCTATAAACAAAAATATTATGATTATGAAGATCCCTTATTATCATTGTTCATCAATGTAGAAGGTAATTTGGATTATACAGCTCTCATTTACATTCCTAAAAAAGCACCATATAATTTATATTCTGAAAAGTTTGAAAAAGGACTTCAGTTATATTCAAAAGGTGTCTTTATCATGGATAAATGTAAAGAACTGGTTCCTGATTATTTGCGTTTTATTCGTGGTTTAGTGGATTCAAGTGATCTGAATTTAAACATCAGTCGGGAAATTCTCCAGAAAT
>JAQUYJ010000162.1 GCA_028691905.1 Bacilli bacterium | reverse complement strand
TTCCACTGTCGGTCAAGTAAACTTTCTCTTCTGGAGCTTTATTAACTTTAATTACTTTGTTATTGTCATAATGAACTACTGTTATTTCATAGCGATTGTCTTTTTCAGCTTTAATTGATACAACTTAGCCTTCGACTTCAGAGATAATAGCTTTTCCTTTTGGTTCCCGTGCTTCAAATAATTCCTGAATACGCGGTAACCCTTGCGTAATATCTTCACCGGCAACACCACCGGAATGGAATGTTCTCATAGTTAATTGAGTTCCCGGTTCACCGATGGATTGAGCGGCAATTGTTCCAACGACTTCACCCTTTTCAACAACATCACCTGTTGATAAATCGGATCCGTAACATTTTACGCAAACACCGTTTTTACTATTACATGTGAGCAATGTGCGGATATTGACTTTGGTAACACCGCTTCTAATGATTTTCTCAGCCATGTTGTCATCAATATATTGATCCGCTCCAATTAATACTTCTCCCGTGCTTGTAATTACTGGTTTATTGGTAAAGCGACCTCGAATTCGGTCAATTAATGGAACGATGATATTTCCATCTTCTTCACGAAGTTCCATAACATCCAATCCTTTATCCGTACCGCAATCCTGTTCACGAACAACCACTTCTTGACTGACATCCACCAAACGTCTTGTTAAATAGCCGGATTCTGCAGTTTTCAAAGCAGTATCAGTCGATCCTTTTCTTGAACCATGTGAAGAAATAAAGAACTCAGACATGGTTAATCCTTCACGGAATGAAGAACGAATCGGAATATCCATACTTTCTCCGTTTGGTTTGGCCATTAATCCCCGCATCCCTGATAATTGTACGAAGTTGGCTATATTTCCTCTGGCGCCACTGTCACTCATCATATACAAATGATTGTCAATGTAATGGTCTTCTACTTCCTGTTTAATATCTTCTTCTAAGTCTGCTTTCGCTTTTTTCCATGTTTCAATAACCAATTTTTTCTTTTCAGCAGGAGTAAGTAAGCCCATGGATAAATTCCATTCCTGTTTTTTTACTTCTTCTTCTGCAGCTTTCAAAACTCGTTCTTTGGTTTGAACTGGTTTTATATCGTAAGCAGATACAGTAATACCGGAAACAGTTGAATACTTAAATCCTAAATCCTTCATTTTATCCAATGTTTTGGATGTTTCGGCTAATTTAAATTTCTTAAATACTTCAGCAATAACAATCGCCAAAAATTTCTTTTTAAACGGATGTGGAATAACTTTTTTGCTGTCAAAAGACTTTCCTTCTTTTTTAAGAAGTTGAGCTTCTCCTTCACTAATCCACAACGCAATTTCTTCTTTGATATTTTTTCCTTTGGCTATAAAGAATCGATTGTCTATTGCATCGGACACATTGGTGACAGATGCTTCATTAATATAGGGAATGTCTTCAACTCCTTCAATTTTCGGAAAAATTGTATTAAAAATAATCTTTCCGAATGTTGTTATTAAGTAACTGTCTTGTTGGGATGGCGTGAAGCGTGAATTGTTCAGTGCTTTCGCAGGAATAACTATTCGTGTATGAAGACTGATATCTTTATTTTCATAAGCCAATTCAATTTCAGAAACTGAAGAAAATACTTTTCCGTTTTTCGGGTCCTTGTCATCTTCAATAGTAAGATAATAATTACCGAGGACCATATCTTGGGATGGTGTAACGATAGGTTTTCCATCTTTAGGAGCTAAAATGTTTTTTGATGCAAGCATTAATAATCTTGCTTCTGCTTGTGCCTCTTCCGATAAAGGAACATGAACAGCCATTTGATCCCCGTCAAAGTCGGCATTAAAAGCTGGTGTGACCAAAGGGTGAAGCCGAATCGCTTTTCCTTCTACTAATTTCGGTTCAAATGCCTGAATACCCAATCGGTGAAGAGTTGGTGCTCGATTGAGTAAAACAGGATGTTCAACAACAATTTTTTCGACCTGTTCCATCGCATCAGGATGACCCTCTTCAATCATTTCGCGTGCTTTTTTAATGCTGATTTTTGTCGCTGCAGCATCAGGATTTTCTGCATATTTTTTCAGTAAAGCGTTGATGATGAATGGTTTGAATAGAATCAATGCCATTTCACGGGGAATACCACACTGATACATTTGTAAATCAGGACCAACCGCAATTACACTTCGACCGGAATAGTCAACCCGTTTTCCAAGTAAGTTTTGACGGAAACGACCTTGCTTTCCTCTCAATAAATCAGAAAGTGATTTTAAAGGTCTGTTCTTTTCAACGACAACTTTACGGTTTCTCTTTCCATTGTCAATTAAAGCATCGACTGCTTCCTGGAGCATTCGTTTTTCGTTCTTGGTTATTAAAGCAGGTGCTCTTTGTTCGAATTGTTTACGCAAGCGATTGTTACGATTTAAAATACGACGATAAAGGTCATTTAAATCAGTTGTCGCAAAACGTCCACCATCTAGTTGAACCATTGGCCGTAAATCAGGTGGCAATACAGGAATAACATCCATTACCATCCATTCCGGTTTATTTCCAGAGCGATAAAATGCTTCGATCACTTCTAATCGCTTAATGATTTTTTCTCGTTTTTGCTTTGAAGTAACCTTTAATTCTTTAC
>JAQUYJ010000161.1 GCA_028691905.1 Bacilli bacterium | reverse complement strand
ACATTCCCCTGGGGGTGACTTTCGTTTAGAATACTCACTTTGTGCTCATTTAAAACTTGCCGGGCCAGTTTTGCCCATGTTGAAAAAGGGAATAAAGATAAATCAACGCTATTCGTTTTTAAAATATACTTTTTTGATTCGACTGATTTTTCTTTGGTTTTTAATGTAATCTTATTCTTGGGATAAAATGGATGTTTAAAATTTGCTTCCTGAACAAAAAAACCACTGCGCGGTTTCGCTATAATGTATCCTTCAACTGCCAATTGCTGGTAAGCTGCTTCAATTGTCATTTGACTGATTTTTAAATGAACTGCCAATTCACGCTTAGAGGGGAGTTTTTCTCCTTTTTTTAAAGTATTATTTTCGATTTCATCGCGGAGGTATTCATAAAGCTGGATGTAAAGTGGTTTTTTTTCTTTTCGATTTAAAAAAACAGTTATCATATTACTCCTATCTGATATGCTCATTTTTTCTTAATCTGAATATATGAATAAGTTCAGTTTATGTTATAATTATAATAGATATAAAGATAATTGTCAATATGGAGGTACAATATGAATGATCGTTATGAATTAAACAAACAGTTGGCACAGATGCTGAAAGGGGGAGTAATAATGGATGTTACAACTCCTGAACAGGCAAAAATAGCAGAAAAAGCTGGTGCTTGTGCTGTAATGGCTCTCGAAAGAATACCAGCAGATATTAGAGCAGCTGGAGGGGTATCGCGGATGAGTGATCCTAAAATGATTCAATCCATTCAAGAAGCCGTTTCCATTCCTGTCATGGCAAAGGTCCGCATTGGACACTTTGTAGAAGCAGAAATTCTTCAGGCAATTGATATAGATTATATTGACGAAAGTGAAGTTTTATCGCCTGCTGATGATAAATACCACATTGACAAAACGAAATTCAATGTTCCTTTTGTGTGCGGTGCAAAAGACTTGGGGGAAGCATTAAGGAGAATTGCTGAAGGTGCAGCGATGATTCGAACAAAAGGGGAACCGGGAACAGGAGATATTATCCAGGCAGTAAGACACATGCGCATCATTCAAAGTGAAATTGCCCGCATTCATTCTTTACGGGAAGATGAGTTATATGAATTACAGAAACAATGGATGGTTTCCATCGATTTGCTTCGATATGTCCATCAAAATAAAAAATTGCCTGTTGTTAATTTCGCAGCAGGGGGAATTGCTACACCAGCTGATGCAGCATTAATGATGAAATTGGGTGCAGAAGGTGTATTTGTCGGATCCGGTATTTTTAAATCCAATAATCCTGAAAAAAGAGCCGCTGCTATTGTTCAGGCAGTAACGAACTATAATAACCCTAAAATTCTGGCAGAAATATCAAAAGACTTGGGTGGGGCAATGGTAGGAATCAATGAACAGGAAATAGCTTTATTAATGGCTGAAAGAGGAAAATAAATGGTAATTGCCATCCTTTGTTTGCAAGGTGCTTTTATTGAACACCAAAGAATGTTACAGAAATTAGGAATTGAAACAGTTGAAATTCGTAAAAAGGATGATTTAACAGATAAAATAGACGGATTGGTTCTTCCGGGTGGTGAAAGTACGAGCATGGCAAAATTACTGCATGATTTGGAGTTATTTAAGCCTATTCAGAAAATGATTATGGACGGACTGCCTACATTTGGCACCTGTGCGGGAATGATATTGATGGCCAAAACAATCAAGAATACTTCCCAGTTCCATTTCCAAACTATGGATATTGAAGTAATGAGGAATGGGTATGGAAGGCAATCAGCCAGTTTCCAAACAGAATCGTTCTTTGCGAACGAAATGATTCCCCAAATATTTATACGTGCACCCTATATCGAGAAAGTCGGTACAGCTGTGGAAATTCTTTCCACAGTGAACAATAAGATTGTCGCAGCGAAGCAAAATAATCAACTTGTTACTGCTTTTCATCCCGAACTTAGTGAAAATACCTTTGTCCATCAGTTTTTCATCAATATGATTAAAAATAAAGACCTGTAAAGGTCTTTATTTTTACTCTGACAACTGTACTTGATTCTTACCTGATGTTTTTGCAGTATATAGAGCCTTGTCAGCTTTTTGTATCAATTCAATGAAAGAAATTCCTTCCTCCCATTCGGATATACCGATACTAATATGAATACTCAGTTCGTCTTTACTTCCAACTGTTTGATGTATTTCATTCACTTCCCGAATAATCCTGTTCGCAACTATTTTTGCAAAATCCCGATTGATACCGGGCAAAATAATCGCAAATTCATCTCCTCCAAATCGGAATGACAAATCATGTTTTCGAATAGAATCCTGCATTACCTGAGCAACTTTTTTTAAGATTTCATCACCATACAAATGACCGTAATGATCATTCAATTCTTTAAAATTATCAATATCTATCATGAGGAGAGATAAATTTGATTGGCTTTTTTTCGCGTTTTGAATGGTTGTTTTTAATAATTTTTCAAATGCCTCTTTACTGGATAAACCGGTTAAAAAATCTGTTTCAGCTGCTTTGATTCGAAGTTTCATTAAATAAACAACAGCCACGGAAGCAACCAAAATCAAAAAAACAGTACTGATATAAACAAGTAGTC
>JAQUYJ010000022.1 GCA_028691905.1 Bacilli bacterium | reverse complement strand
AAATTATTCCTTTCAAACTGCTACAACAAGTGACACATTTACCTTTCTTCATATTACGGATCCCCAATTTTCATCTTCAGCTACTATCCTTAACAATTTATTAAATACAGCCTATACAAAGAATCCGGATATTGCTTTTACTTTTTTAACTGGTGACGTTGTCGACCGTGGTGGGATTGAAAGTCAATGGACAACACTTTATCTAACAAACAACATCAGTAAAGGTATCATAGCAGTGGGACCAGGGAACCATGAATATTACGATGCGTCTCCCAGTCCTCAACATTACAACAACAGTTACTTCAATGCGTTTTATAATAATCCTAAAAATGGAGCAGAAACCATTTTAAACAGCTCCTATTATTTTCGCTATAATGATGTATTATTCATCATGCTGGATACTGAAACAAAGGAATTTACTGCGCAAAAAAACTGGTTTGAGAAAATAATGAATGAAAATATCGATGCACGTTATACTGTTGTCGGTATGCACCGCAGTTTTTATGGAAGTATTTATGCAAGTGATTCCATAACAGTTCGTTCGCATTGGCAGGCCTTATTTGACCGATATGGTGTTGATTTGGTTTTATCCGGTCATGATCACGTTTATGCCCGAAGTAAACACATCTATTCCAACGCAATCAGCACAGATCTTATAAAAGGTACTACTTATATCATAGGTGGTTCGGGAGGAGCAAAATTTTATGCTGCTGTTCCCAATGATAAATATGCGAAAGTAATTGAATTAACCAGTGTAGCCAATCTGATTACCATCAGCCCAACCGCTATTTCGACTGAGTTGATTGATCAATCAGGAAACACACTGGACACTGCAACTATTGCACGAAAAAGAGTTGGCACTGTTCTGGATACTTTTGATAAATCTGCATTTTTGGAAACAATGAATGTGATCGTTGACCCCAATGACAGCGTTGGGGGAATCGTACAGTGGGATACCAATGCCTATGGTAATGTCGGTAGTGTCCGGGTATTGAATAAACAGTACCAATATGTCATCAGCCAAACATTTATGTATCATCCAAGTTTTACTGAATTAAAGTTTTCAGGAATCTACCCCAATCGTGTTAATTCATTCACGATTGAAGTCAATTTTGCTGATCAAACAAAAAGTTTGTTTGATGTGGAATTTGATACAAGACCACCAGTGGTGAACAAAACAATTTTGGAAGTTTTGGATATGATTTATACGCAGTTTCATACAGCATTTGAAAAAATCCTGGAACCCAATCAATAAAAAAAACTCCTTTTTAGGAGTTTTTACTTATTAAAAGGGCAAATTTTGAAAATATTTCCTGACTGATTGGATCACTTGCCATCATTTCCGGATGCCACTGAAATCCTATCATGGGTAATTCACGGTGGATAATTGCTTCAATTGTGTTATCTTCACTGCGAACGAAAACATCAAAACAGGGAGCAACTTCTTTGAGACTTTGATGATGCCAACTGTTGGTTTCAAATTGATGCGGAAAATCAAAATATCGATTGGAAGCAGCACTCACCTGATGTTTGGTTCCGGAATGGCTTTTTCCGATATCCTGATAGAGGGATCCCCCCATAAAAACATTGATTGCCTGATGACCCCGGCAGATACCAAGCAGTGGTTTTTTGTTTTTGGCGGCATGGGTAACGATTGCACAATCCAACTGGTCCAACGCCGGATCACAGCCTTTTGATTCACCGTTGTTTTCTTCATTGAAATAGGAAGGATCGATATCGTGGCCACCGGTTACAACAAAACCATCACACATCTCTAAAAGTGATTCAATATTGGGATTGTCAAGTGTAAGCATTATCGTGTTAAATCCCTTGTTTATAAAAGGAACGAGATATCGTTCATTTACAAATTGTTTTCTTACTTTATCTTCATACAGAATTCGTGCTGAAAAGCCTATTAGTTTGTTCATTTTTTTCTCCTTAATCAGTAGTAATCTTATTATATCAAAAGTTTAAAAAATTGTTAGGGTAAAGTTAGTAAAGAAAGTTTATTTCGCGCGTTCCAGGATGATTCTTGTAATCATTTCAATTAAATCGTGGGGTACATAATTACTGATATCGGCTCCGAATAAAACAAGTTCTTTGATTGATGAACTCGAAAGAAACAGATTATCAGCAGAAGGAAACAAAATAAAAGTATCAATTGTTGAATCAATGGAACGGTTAAATTGAAATAATGTAATTTCACTTTGATAATCGAAAAAATTCCGTAATCCCCGAATAATGACTTGAGCTTTCTTTTCCCGTGCATAATGCAGTACCAATTGATTGCTGGCTTCTACTTGAACGTTGGATAAATGCTTTGTTGCAATTTTCAACATTTCAACGCGCTCCAAGTCAGTAAATATGTACTTTTTATTTGGATTGACAGAAACCAAAATATAAATAAAATCAAAAATTTTTGCGGCCCGTTCGATTATATCAAGATGACCATTGGATATTGGATCAAAAGAACCGGGATATACTGCTATTTTCATCATAACACCTCTATTAAATAGTATACAAGAAAACTGCATAAAATGCAATGAAATCTCTTTTTTTCGTTATTTAAATTGAAAAAAGGGAAATAATTTGCTATAATATAGATATGCTTTACATAAATTGGTTGAAATACTATAATAGGCAAGAAGGAGTGGTATTTTGAATGCTAGCAGTATTGTAAAAAAAATCATGTCATCACGTTGGCAATTGGTTTTTTCCATTGTTATATTTATGATTTTATCAATTGGATTTCGAATTGCTAATCCTTTAATAATACGTCATATCATCGATGATATTGTTACTGAAAATCCTTTTGATTCCACAAAACTTGTTTTTTGGACAATAATCGTTGTAGCTTTTTCCGTTCTTGGTTTTATTTTTGATGGACAGCGTGTTGCGAAGACATCTGTTTTTGGAAGTGAGTTAACAAAAAGTCTTGCGAAACAAGCTTATTCTTCCTTTTTAAGAAGCGAATTAATGGATCTAAACAAAATAGAAAAAGATAAAATCATTCAGAAAATAACAAGTCATTCACAAAAAATCGGAAAACAGTATTTTGAAAAGAATGTAATAGGTTTTTTATTTGATGGACTGTTGCTTTTAAGTTTGTTTATAACGATGATGATTATCAATCCTTGGTTTGGATTGCTTACCTTATTAAGTTTTCCCCTGTTCTATACTATCATTAATCAAATAAATAAGTTTACTGAAAAAAGACAAGAGAAAATGCTGGAAGTGAGTAAGAAACATCATACTTTTCTTTATGAAAATGTCAATCAGATAAAGAAAATCAAGTTGTTAAACGGGATAGAAATAGAAGAAACTGAATACAATGAATTGCGAGACGAACTTGATAAAACCGAACATAAATTGTCAATGCTGGATTATTACAATTATATTTCTATTCAGGATTTCATTACCGGCTTGTTATTGGTTGGCTTTATTGGATTGGGAAGTTGGTTAATAGTTAGTAACGAAGCTTCCACAATAGGTGCTGTTGTGGCTTCCATTTCTATTCTACCACGAATGATTCCTACCTTTCGCCGCGTAATGGAGTATCAGGTACTGCCTCATCATGTCAGTAAAGATATGGCTGAATTAAACGAACTTTTATTAATACGGCCGGAAAACAGGGCGGATACGGTTCAACAATTGGATGAAATATACAGTTTGAAATTCAAGGATGTTTATTTTGATTATGGCATGAATACCAAATTTAATATTGAAGACATTAATTTTGAGATTAAAAAAGGTGAAAAACTGGGTATATTAGGTCTATCAAACAGCGGAAAAACAACCCTGGTTGATTTGATTTTGAAAATTATACGTCCCAAACAAGGAAGTATCTTGATCAATAACTGTGATGTCAACAAAGTAAATACCTATTATTTGCGTGATTTATTTGCCATTGCACCGCAGCAATTTCAAATCATGAAAGGAACAATCGAACAAAATATAATATATCCTTTTGGTTTTGATGAATACAAATACAATGATGCACTGAATCGCTGTCGTTTGAAACCCTTCATCTATGCTTTACCGAAAAAAGAACAGACAATTATCAGTGAAGACAGTGATTTTATCAAAGCAAGTGACAAACAGCGAATTGCTATAGCAAATGCCCTTTATAAGGATGCAAAGATATTGATTTTCGACGATGCAACTTCAAAAATGTCACAGGAAATGGAAAAAGAAATAGTAGATGAGATTTACAAATTAAAGAATAAAATGTTGATTTTTATTAGTAATCGTATTTATAATCTACAAAAATGTGATAAAATCCTAATTTTAAATAACGGTCGTGTAATAGAATACGGAAAAACAGAAGAGTTACTCAATGATACAAAATCTACTTTTGCTCGCCTTATAAAAGAACAGGATAACATCAAGGTTAAAATCAGTTAAAAAGTGCTTCTATTTTGTCAGAAGCACTTTTTTATACCTGTATTTTTAACCACTTTAAATTAATAAATCGAATATTATTCAAAATCATGCGCAGCATTTGATCAATAAACATAGCAATCCACGAACCTAATATTCCCATTGCCAATCCGTAAACAAAGAAATAGGAAAATAAAGGCCGAACAACCATTACGCTTAATAAAGAACTGCCAGCGGTATATACTGTATCCCCGGCTCCCCGCAATACACCCGTTGTTACCCATTGAATACTCTGTGGTAACATGACAAAACAAGAAAGTGTCAGTAAACGGGCAGATTCAGAAACGATATATGTTTCATTGGAAAAACTTTGAGCCAATTGCCTTCGAAAAATTATAACCAGAAGCATCATGTTAGTGGCCAGAAAAATACTAAGGATTTGTGACATTCGGCCATATGCAAAAGCCTTTGCAGGATCTTTTTCACCCAAACTTCGGCCGACTAAAGCAGAAGCACCAACTGCAAACCCATCCGTGATATTAAAACTTAATGCCATAATGTTGGATAAAACAGCATTGATTGCTGTCTGATCGGTCCCTAAATCGTTAACAATTTTTGCGATGAAAAAGAAACCGATTCGCATAAATATTTGCTCAACAAAGGCCGGTGTACTAATCCGAAAGATACTTTGCAGTACGGATTTATTTAAACGCCAATCCTGTTTGAAATGGATGGATAAAAATCCCTTTGAACGATAAATAGCAGCAAATGCAATGACGAAAGCAACAAAATTCCCAATGAGTGTAGCGATTGCTGCTCCTGCTATACCCAGTTCAGGAAAACCAATATTGCCATGGATGAAGCCATAATTAAAAAATACGTTAACCAGGTTAGCTATGATATTCATAACCAGTGTAATTTTTGTTTTCCCTATTGCACGCAAAGCAGAAGAAATCATGAAACGGACGTAATTAAGTATTAAACTAAGGGAAACAATCCGAAAATATGTGGTGGCTAAATCAATGGTGTCTGCCTTCGCACCCGCGAAAGTTAATAATGGCTGTGCTATAAACACCGATAACCCCGTCATAAATAATGCAACAACGGCACTGATAATAATGGATTGCCGCAGCGTAGCATTGGCATCTTCAGGACGGTTTTCTCCCTTACGGCGTGATATAATGGCAACTACACCAGCATTTAAAGCAATGGCAAAAGCCAGGGTGATAAAGACGGGCTGCTGACTGATTGAAACCGCAGCAAGGGCTTGTTTTGAGTAGTTTCCCACCATCATCATATCAGCCATACCAATCAAACCGACAAAAAATATTTCTAAAGCAGCAGGAACAGAAATGTTTAAAACATTTTTTAATAGTGTCCTTGCAGGAGGAAGATCAGCTGTAATGGAAAGTTGATTAAATTTTTTCGATTGCAAGATTCTCATAATGAATATATTATACTCGTTTTTTTAAATTTTGCCAGTGTTACACAAAACATTTCGATTATTCTTTTCTTTCGTTCTTCCATGTGGTATAATAACATCTGTTATAGGGGTGATTGCAATGGAAAAAGTCCGTACACGTTTTGCACCCAGTCCAACTGGATTTATGCATGTAGGAAATTTAAGATCCGCATTATATGCTTATTTATTCGCAAAGCAACACGAGGGAGCGTTTATCTTGCGCATCGAAGATACTGATTTGGAGCGTTATGTCGATGGAGCAGTCGATGTTATATATCATACACTTCAAGAATCGGGTATCACTTTTGATGAAGGACCGAATGAAGGTGGCCTCTACGGTCCCTATGTACAAAGCGAGCGAAAAGAAATCTATCAAGAATACGCAAAAAAACTAATTGCCAATAAATCTGCTTACTATTGCTTTTGCACCAAAGAAAGATTGGATACGTTAGCTGATGAAAATGGAATAAAGAAATATGACAAACACTGTCTTCATTTGTCTGCTGCTGAGATAGAAGAAAAACTGGCCAATAAAGAAAGTTATGTTATTAGACAGAACATGCCAACTACCGGTATCAGTGAATTTGATGATTTGGTATTTGGACATGTAAGTGTCGAAAACAAAGAATTGGAAGATCATGTTTTGATTAAATCTGATGGGATGCCGACTTATAATTTCGCGAATGTTGTGGATGACCATTTGATGCACATTACGCATGTCATACGCGGAAATGAATATTTAAGTTCTACTCCCAAATATAATTTATTATATGAAGCCTTTGGTTGGGAAATTCCCAAATATATGCATTTGACTCCAATAATGAAAGATGAAACCAGAAAACTTTCAAAGCGATATGGGGATGCTAATTTTGATGACTTTTTAAAAAGAGGATATCTTCCTGAAGCGATTGTCAATTATATTGCTTTGCTGGGCTGGAGTCCCAAAGAAAATAAAGAAAAATTTACAATGCGTGAATTAATCGATAAATTTTCAGTTCATGGCCTCAGTAAATCGAGCAGTATTTTTGATGAAAAAAAGATGAAATGGCTCAATGGGGAATATATAAAAGAAATGGACTTTTCTTTATTTCTAGAAAAGGCTGTTCCATTTTTCGAACAATCAGCTATCAAAGGAATCTATTCCTATGAAAAATTCGGCAGATTGTTGCAGTCAAGAATCGAAATATTTTCAGAAATTCCGGAAAAAGTCGACTTTTTAGCAAAATTTGAACCCTATGATTTAGCATTGTTTACAAACAAAAAATTAAAAATTGATTTAGAGTTAGCAAAAGTAATTATCCAAGAAACATTGAAACAGATTCCTCTTCTTAACAGGTGGGACGAAGAAAACTTGCATATATTGGTATCCAGAGTTGCTGAAAAACTAGACTGTAAAAGAGTACAAGTATATACCGTATTAAGAGTTGCTTTAACTGGAGTAAATGTTACTCCCGGAGGATCGGTCGAAATGGCTGATATCTTAGGAAAAGAAGAAGCTGTAAAGCGTCTTCATCTTAGTTTGGAATGGTTGTCATAACCATTCCTTTCTTTTTTTGGTAAATCACTTGTAAAATTTCAAAATTTTAGTATAATATTACAATATAGGAGGAAATATCTAAATGCTAACAAAACAGGAAATGAAAGAAATATTACTGACTTGTTTACAGACAGGTGCAGATTTTGCTGAATTATTCATTGAAAAATCAATAAACAACAATTTTGAAATGACAAAGGGAGCAATCACAAAAGCAAATACAAATTATTTGAATGGCGTTGGTGTCCGTATTTTGAAAGATCATGAAGAAGTATATGGTTACACCAATTCTGTTCATTTTGAAATGGTGAATCAACTTGCCCATCAACTGGCTTCCAGCTTTAATGGTAATCCTCAAGCCATTTCATTTGAACTGCAAGAGAAAAACATGCTACTCCATACCCCCGTTGTGAAATCACCATCAACTGTTTCCCGGGATGAAAAAGTAGCAATGTTAATTAAGCTTCATGAAGGCAGCAATCAATATTCAGAAGAAATTACACAAACTATGGGTTATTTAGTTGACCGTGAGCAGGATGTAGTTATTGCCAACACGAAAGGAACGTTGGCAAAAGACCGTCGAACTTATGTTCGTATTTCAATCAGTGCTGTAGCTTCCGATGGTAAACAAATGCAAACCGCTTCTGATAATATTGGAAGAAATCAGGGATATGAGTTGTTTGATCATTTTGATTTTATCCAATTTGGTCGTGAAGTTGCAAAATCAGCTGTTACAATGCTACATGCAGATGAAATAAGCGGTGGAAAAATGACAGTAGTGGTACATAATGGGTTCGGTGGAGTTTTACTGCACGAAGCATGTGTACACTCTCTGGAAGCTACTTTGGTTGCTAAAAATGTCAGTGTTTTCAGTAATAAACTCGGTGAAAAAATAGCGAGTGACATTGTCACTGCTGTAGACGACGGTACACTAGCAAACCAATGGGGTAGTTTGAATGTAGACGATGAAGGCAATCCAACCCAACGCAATGTATTGATTGAAAACGGAATTTTAAAATCATACTTAGTTGACTATCGTAATTCGTTGATTATGAATCATCCCATTACAGGATCGGGACGAAGACAATCGTATAAATATTCTCCTACTTCCCGTATGACAAATACTTTCTTTGCACCAGGAAAATCAACTTTTGATGAAATAATAGCTGCAACTTCATATGGTTTATTTGCGAAAAAGATGGGTGGAGGAAGTGTTGACCCATCCACAGGACAGTTTAACTTTGCAGTAAATGAAGGTTATCTTATTGAAAATGGGAAAATTACTAAACCTGTAAAAGGAGCAACTTTAATTGGCAGCGGTGGTGAAGTTTTAAAGAACATCGATATGATTGCAAATAACTTAAGTTATGGGCAGGGTATGTGCGGATCCCTCAGTGGAAGTATTCCCACTGATGTAGGTCAACCAACTATTCGAGTCCAAAATATTACAGTAGGAGGTCGAGGATAATGAATTACGAACTTTTAATTCAACAAGCCAAACAGGAAGGATTTAGTGATATTGAAGTAACTATTTCGGAAAATAAAAGTCTTACAATTGCTCTATTTAACAGCAAAGTCGATAAAAATGAATTCAGTCAAACCCGCCAAATTGCAATACGTGCTATCTATAACGAAAAAATGGCCTATTTGGATTTGGAAAATGAAGATGAAACGATTCCCTTTATTTTAAACAATTTAAAAGAAAACGCTAAAGTTTTAACTACAGATGAAAAATTTTCTATTTTTGCCGGCAGTAAAACATATCCACAGGTTCGTTCTGCTGAAAATGATTTTGAACAGCATACCGGACTGGAAAAAATCTCATTGCTTCAACGAGTTGAAAAACAAGTGAAAACCGCAGATGAAAGAATTGTTTTTGTTCCTTATTGCCACTATAATGAACAAGTGGACAGGATGACCATACTTAATTCAAAGGGGCTTCATGTATCAAAAGAAAATGCTTCCTGCGCAATTATTCTACAGGCCGTCGCGAAAGAAAAAGAAGATTCTCAATCTGGATTTGATATACAGGTTAAACACAATTTTTCTCAATTTGATGTCGATGAAATTTGTACCAAAGTAGTGGAACTGGCTGTAGCGATGCTTAATGCGAAACCCGTACCTTCCAAATTCTATCCAATCGTTATTGAAAATAGAACGATGAGCAGTTTACTTGCCAGTTTTCAATCGATTTTCTCAGGGGAAGCAGCAATTAAAAAGATTACACCGTTCTTAAAAAAAGAAAACGAACAGATTATGTCGGAAAAGATATCTATCATTGATGATCACTTAAAGAGGATGCTATCTATGTTCACCACTTTGATGATGAAGGTGTTGCCTGTTATAAAAAGGCTGTTGTTGAAAAAGGTGTATTCAAAACATTCTTACACAATTTAAAAACAGCCCAATATTTCCATACAACTTCAACTGGAAATGGATTTAAAATGGGAAATTCAATCGGTGCCTATGGTTCTAATCTGTACATTGAGCCAGGTGATTCATCCTATGATGAATTATTGGGTTCGATGCAAGAAGGTTTATTAATCACAGAATTGGCAGGATTACATGCTGGTTTAAATCCGATTTCTGGAGATTTCAGTTTGAAGGCTTCTGGATTTTTAGTGCTGGAAGGGAAGAAATCACGACCAGTAACGTTAATTGTTGCTGCTGGAAACTTCTTTAAAATGATGAATGAAGTTGAAAAAGTAGCAAATGATCTTTATTTACCGTATAGTGGAACAGGTTCACCATCCATTCTATTTAAAGGACTCGCCATTTCTGGCGAATAATAAATAAAGTATCTCTAGAAAATAGAGATACTTTTACATGAAAAGAGGAAAAATGAATAAATTTAATTTACTAAATATCGAAAATGATATTTTACAGGCTTTAGAGAAAAAACAATATGAAGAAATGACGGAAATTCAAGAAAAAGTAATTCCTATTGCTTTAGAGGAAAAAGACATTATAGCCCAGGCACCTACGGGAACGGGGAAAACAATGGCTTTTGCGATACCGATGATTCAGGCAATCATTCCAACAGATAAATATGTGCAGGCATTAATTTTATCTCCGACCAGAGAATTAGCAGTTCAAATTACTACAGAAATAAAATCAATAGCTTATTCACGAAAAGAATTACATATTGTTACACTCTATGGCGGAGAATATATTGAAAAGCAAATTACCGGTTTAGGGAAGAAACCACAAATAATTGTAGCTACACCGGGAAGATTATTGGATCATATCCGCCGAAAAACAGTTGATTTGAGTCGAGTTCAAATGCTTGTTTTGGATGAAGCTGATGAAATGCTGAATATGGGTTTTAAAGAGGAATTGGATGACATATTAAGTCATATTGTACACCCCCATCAAACAATGCTTTTTTCAGCAACGATTTCACCCGAAATCGAAAAATTAGCCAAAACCTATTTAATTAAACCGGTAACTATTCGAGCCAGTGCCAATCAACTATCCGTTCCCAACATTACCCAAGAATATATAGAGATTGAAGAAAAAGATAAAATTGAAGTTATTTCCCGCTTGCTTGATGTAAGTGATTATCAATTGTGTATGGTTTTTTGCAATACCAAAAAAATGGTTGATGAAGTCACATCCGGTTTGTCACAACGGGGATACTCCGTTGAAGCGTTGCATGGTGATATGAAACAAATGCAGCGGGATCGGGTAATGAATCGGTTTCGCTTAGGACAAATTCAATTACTGGTTGCAAGTGATGTTGCAGCAAGAGGACTGGATATTGATGATGTTGATGTTGTATTCAATTACGATGTTCCAACAGATGAAGAATACTATGTTCACCGGATAGGTCGTACAGGCCGGGCAAAGAAAACAGGTTTAGCGATTACACTGGCCACAAAACGTGAAAAATTTCATTTACGTAATATTATGGCATTTACCAAAACAGTAATTACCAAACGGGATATTCCTTCTCTTGAAGAAGTTATGAAAATCAGAATTCAGCGAATTATTGGAAAAGCCATCGAATCGAAAAGCAAAAAATACGAGAATGTAATTAGAGAATTGCTTTTAACCCTGCCGAAAGAAAATTTGGAAGCAGAAAAATTGATTTACGGTTTGATTATGATGCAGCTGAATGAAAATTTGGAAAACGATATTCAAATCAAAAAAAATAATACGAAAACTACACGCTGCTTCATTAATATTGGAAAAAAAGACGATTTAAAAAGTTTCCAGTTAGCTGAATTACTTATTAAACGGACCACATTGACAAACAAAGATATTGATAACATCGAAATCCTGGATAGTTTCTCCTTTTTTGAAATACCAAAAGATAAATTGGATGAAGTTATTTTTGCGTTTTATCGCCCCATAAATGGCCGTAAAATTAACATTGAAGAAGCGAAGGAAAGAAAGAAAACTTCAGATTATCCACAGAAGAAAGAACGCTCCCGAAAAACAAAT
>JAQUYJ010000160.1 GCA_028691905.1 Bacilli bacterium | reverse complement strand
TCCATGCTTTACATTGATATAAGTGCGGTAATTGTCCTGTTTGCTGTTTTTGCTGTGATAAGTGTGGATTGTTAATCCTTCCGTCTGTTTTCTTAATACCGTAGCCCATTCTTCCGCAATGATAATATTCGGGACGACAACAACCGTAAGTTGTCTGTTCGCTACCATCCTTTTTATCTGGCGTAAAACAAATTTAATTAAAAATGATTCATCATTACAATAAAGTAGACTTGGTTTTTGTTTTGATTCTTCAAACTGATCGATTACCTGTTTTTGGTCATAGGTAAAATCAGTTTGTTCTGCAATCTGAATTGGTTTTTCTTCCGGAAAAACAAATTCATCCATTGCCTGGATTTGTTTATCCTTTGCCATTTTGCGAAGCAGGGCAGAATTTGCAGCAGTATGTCGAATTATTTCATCTTCTGCTGTTTTTCCTTTGTTTGTCAGATAACGGATAACTTCATTTCTTCTTTCCGATTTTACAGACAGCGGTTCTTTCAATACATAAAATCTGGTTTTTAAGCGTTCGCCATAACTGACAAATTCATATCCTATTTCAATATTTCCTTTTTTAATCTCTTTTTGAATGAGGGATAAATGACTCTTTAATGTATCATCTTGCTGGATTTTCTTTTTTCCGTTGAACAGCAGGGCTAAAGTAGGGTGAAGACTCTGATAGTTTTGGATGTGAAGGTATCGCTTTTGCTGTTCTTTCAGAAAACTTGGAATCATCAAATCGAGTGCATCTATTAGACGGATTGGGAATTCCTGGCATAAATGTTTTGCCAGTACAATTTGGTCCATTTCCAATTCTTTCTCATAAGCCAGTACTTCTTTTATCGCTTTTAAATTTCCTTCAAATTCACTTTTATCGAGAAGTTCCATCACATATCCTGTCACATCACGCAAAGCAAAAGGAATGATGACCCGACTGCCAATGAAACAGAACGGTTCCAGTTCCTTTGGAATCAAATAATCAAAATATTCATTTGCCATACTTGCTTTGATATCAACAACGACTCTTGCAATCATATAACCCTCCTTTCTGGACAAAATAACCTTATCTATCGATAAGGTTATTTTATTTCAATCTTATTTTCGTAAATTTCTTCCAGTGCGATTCCGATTGGTTTAGCACTATTAGGTTTTTCAATTAAAACCTTATCTCCCTTACTGATTTGTCTAGCGCGAATTGCTGCTCCAATAACCAATTTGTACTTGGAATTGGTTTTTGTAACCAATTGGTCAATTGCAGGATACCGCATTCCATCTTTCATGTGATTACTACTATTCATTGGTATAAGAACCCCTTTCTCTAATCTTCAATGTCCCCAATCATTTTTGTATAACTTGCAATAGTTCGTTCTGTTTTTGCATGTTCAGCCCGAATAATAGCCATAATTTTATCAGCTGCATTTTCCACTGTATCATTTACGACAATATAGTCATATAAATAAGCCAGTTTAACTTCTCTTCTTGCCTTTTCCCATCTTGCCTGTACAATTTCCTGGGATTCCGTGCCCCTTGCTTTTAAGCGATTATATAAATCAGCCATAGTCGGAGGTGCAATGAAAATAAAAACTGCTTCTTTCATTTTTTCGCGAACCTGTAAAGCTCCATTCACTTCAATTTCGAGAACAACTTCTTTTCCTGTTTCCAATTGCTCTTCTACTTTATCAAGTGGTGTTCCGTAAAAATTATTGACAAATTCAGCATATTCCAAAAGTTTATTTTCTTTAATACGCTCTAAAAATTCTTCCCGGGAAATAAAATAATATTCCCGGCCATTTTCTTCTCCATCACGCGGTTTTCTCGTCGTCATGGAAATGGAATAGACCAAATCGTGTCCGGTCATATTAAACAAGGCACTGCGAACGGTGCCTTTACCAACGCCTGAAGGTCCAGATAATACAACCAATAATCCCCGATCATCTAATTTCATATACTAACCTCATCTTGTACCTATTATACACTAAATCAAAAATTAAAGAAAGTTTTTTTTGAAAAATCATCCTATTTGTGTTACAATAAATGAGGTGATTATATGGCAATTGATGGTGTTTTTCTTCATTTCCTGTTGGAAGAATGCAAACAGAATATCATCCATCAAAAAATTAATCGTTTTTTGATGGTAAGTGAATATGACTTTTTGCTTGTTTTGCCGCAAAACAAAAAAGTCCTTTTTTCTTTTCACCCGGAGCACCCTCATTTTCGCTTTACAGCAGATGATTATTTAGTTACAACCACATACGAAAGCAATCTCTTTTTAAAAAAACAACTGGAAGGCAGTGTGATTTGGGATTTTACCCAACAGGGTAATGACCGTATTTTTACCTTACATCTTCAGCAAGCCGATGAGCTTGGCTATCCTTTCAATCAATATCTGATATTTGAATTTACGGGACGTAAAACAAATCTTATTCTTACGGATGAAAACCATATTATAAAATATTGCTGGAAAAAATCCGCTTTGGATGAGGAACGCCTGCTTCAGCCTAAACTCCCCTACCCTTTCCTAGTTTCCGGAAAACAAAATCCATTCCTGAATGCTGATAATTTGGATAGCAATATTTACGAAGGTGTATCATCCCAGTTGTTTGCGGAGGGTG
>JAQUYJ010000159.1 GCA_028691905.1 Bacilli bacterium | reverse complement strand
AGGGAAATCACTTATTATAGATGCAATAGGGTTACTGTTTGGGAAGAAAGCTGACAGCGAATTAATCCGTTTCGGTGAGACCAAAGCGACCATTGAAGGCGTTTTTTCAAGCCAGGACAATGATCTAAGGGATTATTTAAAACAGTTGGGAATGGAAACAGAGGAAGAAATAATCATTAAAAGGGAATTGTATGCATCCGGAAAGAGTATTTGCCGGGTTAATAATGTCGCAGTCACTTTAGCTCAATTACAGGATATCAGTGAATTTTTAGGAGATATCCACAGTCAAAACGATACAATCGGATTAGTGAATCCTAAAAACTATTTAAAATTCATTCAAAACGATCTAATAGAAAAAGAAGTTATTCTTTATCAGTCACTTTTAAAAGAATATCGAAAAAAACTGGCTGCCTATCACGATTTAATTCAAAAAGAAAAAGAAAGCAAAGAAAAAGAAGATTTTTTACGTTTTCAATTTAAAGAATTAACCCTTTTAAACCTGTCTGTTGAAGAAGAAGAAAATTTGAAACAGGAAATTCTGTATTGGAGCAATGCTGAATTAATCGCCGAGAATATGAAAGAATTTCATCAGCATCTCGAAGATTCACAAGTGTTCGATCATCTATATGATGCAATCAATGCCCTTGCCAAGATTTCGAAGTATGATCTTACCTATGAAACAATTAAAAAAGGAATAGAAGAGCACTATTATGCTTTGGAAGAAATTGCCAAAAATCCCAAACTGCGTCTAAGCAACCTTGAATATGATGAACAGACAATCAACGAGATAAATGAACGTCTTGCCGTTTATTCAGAAATGCGCCGCAAATACAAGAAGACGACGCCTGAGTTATTGGACTATTTTAAAAAAATCAAAGATGAGTTATCTTTGATTGAAAATTATGATTTTTTAGTAAAAGAAGCCAAAGAACAAACAGAAAATTTCTATGACCAAACAGTAAAAAAAGCATTGGAAATTCGCCAACTCAGACAGAACGTTTGCCAAAGTATTCAAGAAAAAATGAACGTTCATTTAGTTGATTTAGAATTAAAAAATGTACAATTTGAAATCACTTTTAATGAACTGCCTAAAGATGAAATCCGTTTTTACCCCGAAGGAATCGATCAAATTGACTTTCTTGTTTCCTTCAACAAGGGAGAACCTGTGAAATCACTCGCAAAAGTAGCTTCGGGTGGAGAAATGTCGCGTTTTATGCTTGCTCTTAAAGTGGTTTTAGGAGATTTTATTAAAGTGCAGACAAAAATATTTGATGAAATCGATCATGGAGTAAGTGGGGCGATTGCATACAGTATTGCGAAAAAGATTAAAGAAATATCGCAAAAATCCCAAGTCCTGTGTATTACACATCTCCCTCAAGTAGCCTCCATCAGTAACCATCATTTAAAGATTGCTAAAAAAGTTGAACAAAATCGGACATTGACGCAAGTTTTCACCCTTACAACGGAGGAAAGAGTTGTTGAACTCGCCAGAATGATATCAAAAGGTGAGCCTACTCCTGCCAGCCTGCTCTTGGGAAGAGAATTATTGGATAGTAAATAAAAAAATCGAGTGTAAATCTCGATTTTTATTTAAAAGCAGTGACTAATGCATAAATTAAAGCGGCAAGGGGAACCAAAGCAGTTCCTGCAACAATTAATATGATTAAAATTCTGCCGGATACTGTTTTAGCTGGATTCTTTTGAATTTCTACTTCAATTGAATTATCATGCTTTACTCTTGTTTTAATAAATGCTTTATCATCTTTTTTGATTTCTTTTTTCATTGCTTTCACCTCATTGTTCATACTGGGTATATTATACCACATTACCAAGAAAAAATAAATAGTAATTTCAAAAAAGTCATTTCTGTGTTATAATAAATAAGGTGATTAATATGAATGGAATACCAACTTATCGTATTATTTTTCATATTGATATGAATGCTTTTTTTGCTTCCTGTGAAATGGCAGTTAATAAAGATTTACTGAATAAACCGATTGTCATAGCGCACCATGACCCATTTTACCGAAGTATTATCCTGACAGCTTCGTATGAAGCGAGAAAGTTTGGTATTTATACGACCATGTTGGTAAAGGATGCCCTTCTCCGCTGTCCTCAGTTAATTATAGTTGAACCACATTATCATTTGTATGAAGAATATTCCCAAAAATTCTTTGCTTATATGAAGACAATCACCACCGTAATGGAACAGACATCAATTGAAGAAGGATTCTTTGATTTAACTGCTTTTTGTCAGAACAAAGATGCCTTTCAGGTTGCAAAAGAAATCCAATTGTTTTTATGGGATAACTATCAGTTACCTTGCAGTATCGGTATTGCTCCCAATAAGTTTCTCGCAAAAATGGCTTCTGATATGAAAAAACCAATGGGAATCACCATTCTTAGAAAACGGGATATTGCCACTTTATTGTGGCCATTACCAATCAATGCTATTATCGGTGTTGGCAAAAAGACCAGACCCAAACTGGAAGCAGTTGGAATTAAAACAATCGGACAATGTGCGAAAAAGGAAAATAGGGATTTACTGCAAAAAACAGTTGGTATTGCAATGGCTGAGTATTTGTTTGAACGGGCAAACGGTAATGACACTAATGTCATTGAA
>JAQUYJ010000158.1 GCA_028691905.1 Bacilli bacterium | reverse complement strand
GGGGTTGTCCGTCCCAATCACAGTGATTACGCCACTTTTGTTTGGTCAGCCGGAAATCCCGATTTTCGTGGAGGAGGTCATTTTTCCGGTCGATTGACTGCGCTGTATACAATAGTCGGAGCAATATGTGAAGAAGAATTAAAAGATAAGAATATTCAGGTTGTAAGTAGAATTCAATCACTTCACAAAATTGAAGATTTGAGTCACATCGATGATTTTTCGTTTGCCAGTGATGATTTTCCAGTTGCTGATTCCCTCAAGAAAGAAGAAATGCTTGCCTTCTTACAGACCGTAACAGAAGATTCTGTCGGTGGGAAAGTAGAACTTATCATTCGCCACTTACCCCAGGGATTGGGCGGACCTTTATTTGATCGTTTTGAGACAAAAATCGGTCAGTTTCTTTTTGCGATTCCAGGTGTAAAGGGAATTGAGGTTGGTGATGGTTTTGATATAACAACCCACTATGGAAGTGAAATCAATGACTGTATGCAATATGAGAATAAAGAGATTCAATTTTTGTCCAATCATAGCGGTGGCATTCAAGCCGGAATAACAAACGGTCAAGATGTCATTATGCGTCTTGCTGTAAAACCCACCCCATCCATTAAGAAAGATCAGAATACAATCAATTTATTAAAACAGACAAATGTAATGCACGCTGTCAATGGCAGACACGATGTCGCAATCCTATTAAAAATTGTTCATGTTGCAAGATCACTAACGTGGATCATGCTGTATGATTGTTTAATGGGGGAATAATATGAATGACAATCGAAACAAAATTGATATGATTGATGAAAAAATAATGGAATTATTGGAGGAGCGGTTCACAATAGTAGATGCAGTCGGAATCGATAAACAAATCAAAAACCTTCCCATATACGATCAAAACAGAGAAGAAGCTATTTTAAAAAAGGCGGATTCTTATTTACATGAACAGGCCATAAAACAGGTATATCAAACAATTATGCAAGTAAGCAAAGATAATCAACAGATATCCTATGGATTAGTCGGAAAAAGTCTGCCCCATACCCTGTCTCCGTTTATATATAAAGAACTGGGATTACTTCATTACGGTATTGTGGAAACAGATGACTTTACGGCATTTGCCAACACTTCAAAACTGAAAGGATTCAATATAACGAATCCGTATAAGAAAACAGCCTTTGATTGGTGTAAGACAAAAAGCGAAGAAGCTATTCGAACAAATGCTGTTAACTGCATTATTGATAATAAGGGTTATAATCTTGACTTTCTTGCCATTCAAAGCATTATTAAAACAAAAAACTATCCAACAAGAAAATGGAAGACCCTCATAATAGGAAATGGCGCAACCGCGCTATCTATGGCTGTTGCTTTCGGTGGAAGTATCGTTTATCTGGTTCGAAACAAGAAAAACGATAAAGAATATTTTATCGAAGAATATACACAGTTTCTTGATGCGGATTGCATAATCAATACCACTCCATACGGAACATATCCCCAGTTGGAAAAAGATCCATTGTTTCCCCTTAATGCTTTTACCAATTTGAAATTAGTTTGGGATGTTGTTTACAATCCACTTTTTTCACCCTTGGTAAAAGAAGGAATGAAGAATAAAATTCCGGTAATAAACGGATTGTCACTGCTCATTCAACAGGCAATTTATTCCTATCAATTATATACAAATACAATTGTTGACGTACCTTACCAAAAAATGGGAATGATCAAAAGAAAACTGTTTAATATCGTATTGATTGGTTTATCTTTCAGTGGCAAATCAACCCTGGCCAAACGGTTAAGTTTTCTTTTTCAAAAAAGATGGATTGATTTTGATGCGATTCTGGCCAGTCAGAAAAAGGATTTAAAAAGTGTTTTACAACACGGCACGATAACTTCTTACCGTCAGATGGAAGTGGATTTGGCAAAACAATATGGCAATCGCTTTTCACAAATTATCGCACCGGGTGGGGGGATTGTTTTAAGTGAAGAAGCAATGTTATCTCTAAAAAGCAATGCGGTAATTGTCTTTTTGGATATTCCCATAGCAACCCTGATCAAACGAATGGATGATACCCGACCTTTAATCAGAAATAAAACGGATTTGGAACAAATGGCTGAAAAGAGAAGACCTTTTTATCAGAAGTATCAAGACATTACTCTGACTGGTGAGGAAGATGAGAAAGAAGTGGTGAAGAAAATTGAAACATATATGGATAATCAATGGGCCTAATTTGAATTTATTAGGGATCAGAGAACCGCACATTTATGGAAAAGAAAGTTACAAAGACCTCCTTTGCTATTTAAAACAGGCAGCAAAGGAAAAAAAAATAAAATTAAAAGTATTTCAATCCAATGAAGAAGGCAAACTTGTTACACTTTTACACCGGGCTTATTTTAAAAGAGCCGACGGAATCATCATCAACCCCGGAGCCTATACTCATTCATCCTATGCCATCTATGATGCCATCAAGGCAATCAGTATTCCCGTTGTAGAAGTTCATTTAACCGATTTGTCGAAACGGGAAACATTTAGAAGGCAGTCGGTAATTCAATCCGCTTGCTGTAAATCCATTATGGGAAACGGGTTTGCTGGGTATCAACAGGCCATTCAGTATCTAACAGGTGAAAAAAATGTATGAAAAAGTGAAAAAATTAAATCGGGT
>JAQUYJ010000157.1 GCA_028691905.1 Bacilli bacterium | reverse complement strand
TTCATTGAAGTAGTAGCAGATAAGGAAATATCCTTTTATGCGTTTGAAATGCTCTATTGGACTGGAATTCGAGAAGGGGAACTCCTTGCACTTAGCAAGTCAGATTTCAATTTTGAGAAGAAAACCGTAACCATTAGCAAGTCATATCAGAGACTGGAAGGGCAGGATGTCATTACAGACCCCAAAACTGAAAAGAGTAATCGGAAAATTATTATGCCAGATTTTCTGGTAATCGAAATGCAGGAATATATCAATTCTTTATTTCGATATGGCAAACATGACCGAATATTTCAGATTAGTAAAAGTTACCTTCATCACGAAATGGATCGTGGAGCAAAGGGAGCTGGAATTAAGCGAATCAAAATTCATGGACTTAGGCACTCCCACATTTCGCTTCTGATTCATTTAGGATATTCAGCACTTGCTATCGGAGAAAGAGTAGGGCATGAAGCGGTAGATATCACATACAGATACGCACATTTATTTCCAACAGTACAGTCAGAAATGGCAGATAAATTAAACCAGGAAAGAGAGGAACTTATCTATGTCGGAGAAGAGTATGGACAAGAAAAACAGATGGAGGAGTGAGACAATCGCATTTCGTATTTCCCCAGAGGAAAATCAGGAACTGGAGCTACGAGTGAAGTTATCCGGATTTCGTACAAGGCAGGAATATATCATTCAAAGTGTTTTGTATCAAAAGATTGTAGCGCAAGGGAATCCTCTGATGTTGGTGCAATTTCGTAAGCAGTTACTTCATATTGAACAGGAGCTAGTGCGACTGGAAAAAATCAGTGATATGAATCCAGAGCTGATGACTCCCATTCGAACTATGTTGGAGATTCTGGAGGGCTTCCAGATGAATAGTAAATGACTATCTTTGAAGAAGTGAAGAATTCTGTTACTGCAAGGCAAGCTGCTTTGCAGTATGGAATCAAGTTGGGTAAGAATAAAATGGCTTGTTGTCCATTTCATAACGACCACCACCCAAGCATGAAAGTGGATATTGGATTTTGTTGTTTTGCATGTGGAGAAAAGGGGGATGTAATTGCTTTTGTTAGCAAATTATTTGGACTTACTCCATATGAAGCAGCAAGAAAGTTGGCAGAGGATTTTAGAATACAACTTTACAGCATAAATAAAGCAGAAAAGAAACGTAGAAAATCCTCTAAAAAATCGACACAATCAAAATCATGCATGGAATACCAGCTAAAACAGAATTTTTATCAGATGGAGCAACGAATGATTCGTGTTCTGTGTGATTATTTACACCTGTTAGAACGATGGAGAAAGTTAGTTGCACCACAATCACTTGCAGAAGACTGGAAGGAAGAATATGAAGTGGCTTGCCATAAGATTTGCATGGTGGAGTATTATCTGGACATTCTTTTGCAAGGTTCACTAGAAGAAAGAGCAGAATTTTTTATACACAAAGGAGAGGAAGTGATTCAAATTGAAAACCGAATGGGAGGTATTAAAGCAGGAAACCAAGGAGGAACTAAAAACTGCAATGACAGCACTAAATCAGCCAGTTGAAACACAACACACTGTGGAGTGGTTTGATGGAAGTTGTATCAATGAAGTCATGTTCTGTGAGGATTTCTTATCATCCCATCCACTGAAATGTATCAATGGTTCTTTTTATGGGGTAAATGGCATGATTTGTGATGCAGAGATTGAAAAGGATATTTATGACTGTATCAAGCCGTTTCTGGTGAAAGGAATTTCTAAGAAAGTAAAGCAGATTGCCGAAGTGATGAATGTATAAAAAGTCCGCCGATGCCCTTGGGGCCGTGGAACTTGTGGGCGCTGAAGGTGAGGAAGTCGGCCGCCACACGGCCCACGTCCACCGGCACCTTGCCGATGGCCTGCACGGCGTCGGAGTGGAAGAGGACGCCGTTCTCGCGGCACACTTCCGCCAGCTCGCGCACCGGGAAGACCAGCCCGGTCTCATTGTTGGCCCACATGACCGAGACCAGCGCGGTGCGGTCGGGATGGATGTGGCGGCGCAGCGTCGCCGCGTCGACGATGCCGTCGGCGTTGACGGGCATGTAGACGACCTTGGCGCCGAGCTCTTCCAGGAAGGCGCAGGTGTTGCGCACGCAGGGGTGTTCCACCTGGGTGGTCAGGATCTCGTTCTTGGGGCCGTTGCGCACCAGGTCGAAATAGACGCCCTTGAGCACATGGTTGTTCCCTTCGCAGGCGCAGCTGGTGACGATGATGTCGTCCTCGTTGCCGGCGCCGATGCCGCAGTACAACCGGTCCATTGCCTGGCGCATCGCGGGGTGAACTTCGGTGCCGAAGCTGTGCAGTGAGTTGGGGTTGCCGTACTGCTGGCAGAAATAGGGGTCCATCGCCTCTTTGACGTGCGGGTCGACGATGGTCGTGGCGTTGTTGTCCAGGTATATTCTATCCATTGTAGTGCTCCCTTAGCCGCAAAAGTACATTATAAGTTCAACGGCGGCAAAACACAAGGGGCCTCATAAATAAAACTAGTCATATAGCCAATATTCGAAGCTTGTCCACTGTTATTTCTCTTGCGAGCGGATCATGGTCAGCATCATCTTGAACGGAGTGAGGGCCTTGAGGGCGTGGGACTTGTTGGCGGGCATGATCAGCATTTCCCCTTCCTTGACCTGAAGGGGCTC
>JAQUYJ010000156.1 GCA_028691905.1 Bacilli bacterium | reverse complement strand
CAGCTATTGCCAGAAATTTAGCCTGTTATTCTTATCGGATATTGGTACTTGAAAAAGAAAATGATGTAGGGGATGGTACAAGCTGTGCCAACAGCGCGATTCTCCATTCTGGATATGACCCTGAACCGGGTACTAAAAAAGCATATTACAATGTTCGCGGCAATGCTTTGTACGATCAGCTGTGTGCTGAACTGGACGTTCAGATCAGGCGGACAGGATCGCTTACGCTTGCCAATTCGGATGAAGAAATACTCGTTTTAAAGCAATTAAAAGAACGGGCCAAACAAAACAACGTACCGGTAGAATTGCTCGGTTCCGAACAGGTAAGACAGATCGAACCATTTGTTGCTGATGAAGTAAAAATGGCTTTGTTTGCACCTACCGCCGGGATTGTCAATCCTTTTGAGTTGGTCATAGCGTTGATGGAAAACGCCATGGATAATGGTGTAGAGCTGCACCTGAATGAAAAAGTAACAGGGTTAAAAAAGAAAGATGCTTCTTTTCTGATTGAAACCACAAAAGCAAAGTATGAAACGAAGATGGTAATCAATGCAGCTGGTATTCACTGTGATGAAATAGATCAATTATTGCATCAGCCTTCCTTTACGATACGTCCGCGCCGCGGTGAATATGTCGTATTGGATCATTTAGATCAACCGTATGTATCCCATGTATTGTTCAGCGTTCCAACAAAGTTTGGGAAGGGGGTGCTGTTTACACCAACTACCCATGACAATTATTTGATTGGACCGACCAGTGATTTTATTGATGACAAAGAAGATGTCAGTACGGATGTCAATGTCATTCAAATGGTATCGCAAAAAGCAAATCGGTTGGTAACCAATATTCCCTATCATAAAATGATCCGTCAGTTTGCCGGATTGCGGGCTGTCAGTGATACCGATGATTTCATAGTTGAAGAAACGAGTCCCGGTTTTATCAATGTGGCAGGGATTCAGTCACCGGGATTGGTATCCGCTCCGGCTATAGCTCTGGATGTGGTTCAGATGGTAAAAAGCAGATTGGTAACCACAGAAAATCCAAATTACCAACCCCGAAGGAGAAAAGTAATCCGCTTTCAGGATGTGTCACCGGCAGAAAAAAGAAACTTCATCGAAAAAGATCCCCGATTTGCCCATATCGTATGCCGATGTGAGCAGGTAAGCGAAGGAGAAGTGCTCGATGGAATTCACCGAAACTGCGGAGCTACAACGATTAAGGGTGTAAAAAAACGTTCCCGACCCGGGTCTGGAAAATGCCAGGGTGGATTCTGTGAACCGTTGATTATCAATATCCTTGCCCGTGAACTGGGCAAGCAACCAACAGAAATAGAATACGCGAGAGCAGGTTCTTTTATTCTTCAAAAAAGATTAGGTGACAGCGATGAAAACAGTTGATATTGTTGTAATTGGAGGAGGATCAGCAGGACTTGCTGCAGCAATCAGTGCGTATGATCAAGGAATCAGAAATATACTTGTTTTGGAAAAAGAACCCTATCTGGGTGGTATTCTCCTGCAATGCATTCATAACGGATTTGGATTGCATCATTTTAAAGAAGAATTGACTGGACCGGAATATGCATTCCGTTACACGGAAGAATTACAGAAAAGAAATATTGATTATCGTCTCAATACGATGGTAATGGATATCAGCAGTGATTTAACTCTACACTATGCCAATACCGAAGAAGGATATGTCTTCATTCAGGCTAAAGCAATCATATGTGCAACTGGCTGCAGTGAACGGACAAGAGGAGCAATTAATATTCCAGGGGATCGTCCTGCAGGAATTTTAACGGCCGGATTAGCTCAGAAATATATGAATATTGATGGCTACCAAATTGGGAAAAAAGTGTTTATCCTTGGCAGTGGGGATATTGGTTTAATTATGGCGAGACGGATGAGGTTGGAGGGAGCAGATGTATTGGGTGTTGCGGAAATCATGCCCTATTCCAATGGCTTAAACCGTAATTTGGTTCAATGCTTATTCGACTATCAAATTCCATTATACCTGAGTCATACCATTAAAAAAATAATTGGTAAAACAAGGGTTGAAAAAATCGTCATTGCGAAAGTAGATGAACAGTTTCAGTTCATTGAAGGAACGGAAGAAACATTTGAAATTGATACGCTTCTGTTGTCTGTTGGACTGATTCCCTCCAATCCAATATTGGAAAAATTGGGAGTGAATATTCACCCCCGAACAAAAGGTCCGATTGTTGATGATAACTTGCAGACTTCGATTCCTGGAATATTTGCCTGTGGCAATTCCCTTCATGTTCATGATTTGGTTGATTTTGTCTCTGAAGAGGGAGCACAGGCAGGAAAAGCAGCAGCGTTGTTTGTAAAAAACCAATTAAAAACCCATCCTCCTCTAAAAGTGGAGAATGGAAAAGGCGTTTCCTATGTTCTTCCCCAATATTTAAAATCCAGGGATACAGAACAGTTTGAAATACGTTTTCGGGTTAATAAACCATATCAAAATGTCACGCTTATAGTGAAGCAGCAAAACCTGGTTATTAAAAAAATGCGCAAAGCCTTTTTGTTTCCTGCTGAAATGGAAGTTATTACTGGGAAGTTCTGTGATTTAATGGAAAATGGACCAGTAACAGTGGAGGTTGAAGATGAGTGAGTTTATCTGTATCGTATG
>JAQUYJ010000021.1 GCA_028691905.1 Bacilli bacterium | reverse complement strand
ATGAGTGCCTGGGGACTCCATGAAGCAATTAACATTTCACCGATGGAAGCAAATGTCTATATCGATAAATATTTCAACAA
The DNA here is from genome assembly GCA_028691905.1 of Bacilli bacterium. GTDB lineage: Bacteria > Bacillota_I > Bacilli_A > ML615J-28 > CAG-698 > JAQVOS01. Next base: position 11,999 of record JAQUYJ010000021.1, on the reverse strand, counting down.
GTTTTCCCGGGTCAAACAGTTTTTAGACAACACCGTGGAACAGGCTAAAAAAGAAGGATTTGTTCGGACCTTATTTTCGAGAATCCGGTTTTTACCGGAACTGGGAAGTGAAAACAAAGCACTGATTGCCTTTGGTGAACGGACAGCGATGAATTCACCCATTCAGGGAACTGCTGCTGATATTATTAAAATGGCAATGGTTGAAGTGGCAAAAAAAATGAAAGGATTACGGTCTCTTTTGATTGCTCAGGTTCACGACGAATTGGTATTTGACGTTGCCCCTGATGAAATCGAAACGTTGGCTCAATTAATAAAGATGGAAATGGAATCCGTTGTGCAGCTCCTCGTTCCCCTTGTTGTAGAAATCGGAATCGGAGATAACTGGCTGGATACCTAGAAAGGACACAAATGGATATCATTAATCGAAGAAGAAGCATCCGTCAATTTACGGATGAACCAATCGAAAAGGAAAAAATTGAAGCGCTGTTACGAGCTGCCATGCAGGCACCAAGTGCTAAAAATCAACAGCCATGGCGGTATTTGGTCGTTCAGGAAGAACAGCGATTACAGGAAATGGCTTCCCTTACTCCCTATTCCAAATTACTTGGCCGGGCTAAAGCAGCAATTGTTGTCCTGACAGATACATCCAATTTAAGTCTGCCCGATATGGTTGCTGCTGATATGGGTGCAACCACCCAGAATATTTTACTGGAAGCTACCAGTCTTGGACTGGGAAGCTGCTGGATTGGTGTATATGGCAGAGCAGAACGGGTGGATGCTACCAAACAATTATTAAACCTGCCTGCCCATTTCCTTCCCTTTTCCATCGTGGCTTTAGGGTACCCGCTTCATAAAGAAGACTTGCGTTTCATTGATCGTTTTGATCCAACAAAAGTTTTCTACGAAAAAATATAAATTATGCCAGAATTACCGGAAGTTGAAAGTGTCCGCCGTTATTTGGAATGCATTGTCATCGGAAAGAAGATTGATTGTGTTCAGGTGTACTGTCCTAAAATTATTCAAAACTGTGCTGTGGAATCCTTTACCCAAAAATTACAGGGACAGGTGTTTCAGGCAATCAGGCGCCGAGGTAAATATTTAATCTTCGAATGCAGCGATTATATTCTCCTCTCCCACCTTCGGATGGAAGGAAAATACCTGTTTCATCCGCGAAGAGAAATAAAAAAACATGAACATGTTGTTTTTCAGATGGCAGATATGGATTTGATCTATCAGGATACAAGGAAATTCGGAACGATGCATCTGTTTTCAAAAACAGTCGATGTACTCACCATTCCGCCCTTGAGTCTGATGGGACCGGAACCGTTTGCAGAAGAATTGACTGCTTCCTATTTATACGATGCATTAAAAAACAAAAAACAGGCGATTAAAGCAAGCCTGCTCGAACAAAAAATTATCTGTGGACTGGGAAATATCTACGTTGATGAGGTTTTGTTTGACGCTAAAATACATCCCGGACAGGCGGGTAATACTTTGTCTCTCGATAATCTTCAGGAATTGATTTCATCCATTCAAAAGATTATTGCCCGGGCAATTGAATTGGGTGGAACAACAATTCGTTCTTTTACCGTTCATCATGATATTCACGGCCGTTTTCAAAATGAACTTCAGATTCACAGTCAGGACAAATGTCCTGTTTGTAAACAGCAAGTAAAAAGAATGCGAATTGCTGGAAGAACAACTTATTACTGTGCAGTTTGTCAAAGTGTTGACAAAAAATAGTCTTTACGATACAATGAAAAGGGGGATAGATATGTTAAAAATTGGTATAACGGGTGGAATTGCTTCGGGTAAATCACTTGCCACTTCCTATTTGATAGAACAGGGGTATGTCGTGATTGACTGCGACCGGATAACACACCGTTTATTAAAAGATCCTTCCCTGATTCAAGCAATACAATCCACTTTTGGCGATAGTGTAGTGGATGAAAACAACCAAATCAATCGCAAGCAATTAGGCAGAATCATTTTTCACGATCAGGAAGCTGCCGATCAGTTAAATAGGCTTGTTCACCCCTTGGTTATCGATAAAATAAAAGAACGTTTTAAAAAGTTGAAAAAGGAAAAAATTGTTTTTGTTGATGTTCCCCTTTTATATGAAGCAAACATGGAAGGTATGTTTGATGCTGTTATTTTAGTATATGTTCCTTTCAATGTTCAGTTGGCAAGATTAATGCGACGGGATAAAATCGACCGCAATTATGCCTTAGCAAAAATAGATCGCCAAATGGCAATGGAAGAGAAATTGCAATTGGCAGATTATGTAATAGATAATGAAAACAGTACGGAAGAATCTATTCTTCAGTTACAGGATATAATAAGGAGGTTGCTTTCATGAGATTCAGAGATTATTTTTCCAATGATTTTGAAACTTCAGAAATGCATGAAATACCAAGTCTGCGGAGTCGGTATTACCGCTGCAAAAAAGAAGAAGCAATGGAAGCAGTTAAAAAAGTAGCAGTACAGATGAAAACCATTGTCCGCTATATCGATAATGAACGATTTGAAATCATATTTGAATCACCGGTTTTCAGTGCAACAGCAACAATTATCAGCACCCATTTCACGGAAACAGCTGTTGATTTTAAAGTGACCACCTATTCCCTTCTCCCCCTGTTAAAAGGAAAGAAGATTATTGAAGAACTGTATCGTCATTTGGATAAACTCATTCCATTCAAAGACGTAGGATTGTATCGGGGTCGTTAAAAATGGAGTATATTCACGATTCTTTCCAGGTTCTTGCAACACGGAGCCTCCATTCAGAAGATATGCAAAGTTTAATGAGCGTATACCTTCCCATTATGGGAATGGATAGCTTAAGTGTCTATTTGATTTTAACGCAGTTGGAAAACAAAGAAGTAACTACTTATAAAGTGTTTTTCAACAGTTTGGAAAACCTTTCTCTTGTTACTTTGAATCAGGCTTTGGAAAAATTGGAAGCTCTTCACTTAATTCAAAGTTATCACTCTGAAGCGAAAGGATATCTTCATCAGATTTTTCCACCCCTTCCCATTCTTACCTTTCTGGAAGTAGAAGGAATGGGTCCCTTTCTAGAAGGAATTATTGGGGAAGTGGCTGTTCAGAAATTAAAAGACTCCCAAAAAAGTAAAGTAATTGGTTTCAAAAACATTTCCAAAAGTTTTACTGCTGTATTCAAAAGCAGTATATCCTCTGTTCAAGCCCATCCGGATCAAAAACCATCGATTTTTATAACCGGTCAGGATTTTAATTATACAGAATTTAAAGTATTGATGGACAGCAATTTGAATATGGAAGCGATGATGGATACCGATGATTTTAAAAACAAAATTTTAAGACTGGCCTTTAATTATCGCTTGGAACCGGAACATATGGTTGATGTGGTAATGAAAGCACAGCTGAAAGATCCTCTTTTGTCCTATGCCAGTTTATCTTACCAGGCAAAATATAAATTCAATCAAATTTATAAAATCAATGCTCCCCGTTTGGAAACTGTAAAGGAAGACCAGTTTATTCGAAGCAGCAAGGATGACAAATGGCTTTCCGTTATTGACAAATGCGAACAATATTCGATTTCGGATATGCTTTACAGTCTGTCTGAAATCAAACCGGCTTCTTCGGAAATTAAAATGTTTGATGATTTATCCCTTAATACCAAGCTTTCGATTCCGGTGATTAACTTCATGATTTATATCGTCAACAAGCAAAAAGAAGGAGAATTGCCAAATTATCAATATTTCGAAAAGATAGCTCAGAATTGGGTCCGTGGCAAGGTGAAAACTGTTCAGGATGCCATTAAACTGCTGGAAAAGAAACAGGAAAGCAAAGAAACAAAACCAAAAGGTGTTGCCACCAAAAAGAAAGTACCGGTACCGGAATGGCATGAAGCGTACCGTAAACAACTGAAAGAGAAAGAACAACAAAAGCAACAAGAAGATGAGATTGTTGAATTAGCAAAGGAATTATTTGATTAATATGGAAGATGCCCTAAAAAAAGTTATTACAGAAGTAATGAGTGACCGTGAAATCGTCGCATTTTGCGAAAAAAACCAAATAAGCGAAAAGGAGATCCTATCCAACATTTCTTTCTTTTACCAACAGAAACAGGCCAATGATACATGCCGGGCCTGTCTTGGGAAAAAGCCCTGTGTGATGGATGTCTTTGAAATGCAAAGCCAATTGGAATATCATCACGGAAATATCAATTTACGTTATCATCGCTGCACTTATTTGAATTCTTTTGATAAAGATTATCTTGATATTCTATTCTTACCCGATGTAATACCGAGTGGAAAATTATTTAAAGACAAGGAAGAAAGAAATCAGATAAACAACAAAATCAGTCAGATTATTCATGCAGTATCCCCTCAAAAAGGAATATACCTCCATGGAGCCTTTGGGACGGGGAAAACCTATATCATGTTGAAAATGGCAGAAGCATTTGCAAAGACAAAACAAAAAGTTGTTTTTGCCTATTATCCTGATTTAGTCCGCCATATCAAAAGCAGTATCGGTAATGAAGGGTATGAAGAGCTGGTTTTCAAATTAAAAACAGCCCCTATATTAATATTGGACGATATCGGAGGAGAAATGAATTCGAGTTTTATTCGCGATGAAATTTTAGGATCCATTCTCCAGTACAGAATGATGGGAAATCTATTGACATTTATGACATCCAATCTGAATTTGGATCAACTGCGGAATCATCTGTTGGAAACAAAATATGAAGAGGACGAATTGCGAAGCGATCGGATACTGGAGCGGATTACTTACTTGATGGAACCAATATATTTGCAGGGAAAGAATTATCGATAACAATTGACAAATTTTCTGCACAGTGGTATAATAAAAAAAACATGGAAGAGGACACGATTATTTTTTTCTTGTTTCACAGCGAGGTAGAACGGTGGAAGCTACCAAACAATAAAAATAATTACTCCCTCGGAGTTGAACTCGAAAGAGATTTCCGTTTTCTTGCGTTAAAAGAAGAAGAGTGTGCATATTCATATGCAAACTAAGGTGGTACCGCTGGAAATTCTAGTCCTTATTGATATAAGGACTTTATTTATTTAAAAGGAGAAAAATAATGAAAATCACATTTAAAGATGGAAACAGTAAAGATTTTGAACAGGGCAAAAGTGCTTATGAAATAGCAAGCAGCATTTCCAGTTCACTGGCAAAAAAATCAATTTATGCCATGGTGAACAATGAACCGGTCGATTTGCATCGCCCGCTTTTTGAAGATGCTGTTTTGGAATTGAAAATGAAAGAAGATGCCTTTGAAGTATTGAACCATTCCTGCAGTCATTTGCTGGCTGCAGCTATTAAAAAAATCTATCCCCATGCGATGTTTGGGGTCGGACCGGCTATTGAAGAAGGGTTCTATTATGATATGAATTTAGGGGATGTGAAACTTAGTGATGCTGATTTTCCGGCTATTGAAAAGGAAATGAATCGGATAGCCAGTCAGGACCATCCATTCAAGCGCGAAGAAGTAACAAAAGAAGAAGCCAAACTGCGTTTTAAGAATGACCGTTACAAACAGGAAATCATTGATGAACTGCCTGCTGACAGTGTGATCAGTCTATACCAAAGTGGGGATTTTGTTGATTTGTGCCGTGGTCCCCATCTTCCTTCTACCAAGTTTTTAAAACACTTCAAATTGCTTCATATCAGTGGAGCATATTGGCGGGGTGATTCCCAAAATGAGCAGTTGCAGCGTATTTATGGCGTCTGTTTCTTTGAAAAGGAACAATTGGATGCTCATTTAATTTTATTGGAAGAACGGGAAAAACGAGATCATCGCCGCTTGGGGAAAGAACTGGATTTGTTTATGATCAGTGAATATGGTCCCGGGTTTCCGTTTTGGTTACCCAAAGGGATGATTTTACGTCGGGCTTTGGAAAATTATTGGTTTAAAGTCCATACCAGAGAAAATTATCAGTTCATTCAGACTCCGATTATGCTCAGTAAGGAATTATGGGAAATATCGGGTCATTGGTCCTATTATCGGGAAAACATGTATGTATCAGAAATTGACGAAAAGCAGTTTGTCGTCAAACCGATGAACTGTCCGGGGGGAATGTTGGTATATCGCAACAGTATTCATTCCTATAAGGATTTCCCATTACGTGTTGGGGAATTGGGTTTGGTTCACCGTCATGAAGCGAGTGGAGCCTTGACCGGTTTATTCCGGGTCCGTAATTTCACCCAGGATGATGCTCATATCTTTATGAGAGAAGATCAGATAGTAAGTGAAATCGGTAATCTGATTCGTTTATTTGAAGAAGTTTATTCGGTATTCCAACTGGAATATCACATTGAATTGTCAACACGTCCGGAAAAGAAATATATCGGCGAAATTGAAACATGGAATAAGGCAGAAGAAGCATTGGCAAAAGCATGTCATTCTGTAGGAAGGGATTTTAAAGTCAATCCGGGAGACGGGGCATTCTATGGTCCTAAACTGGACTTCAAACTCCGCGACTCGATGAATCGCATATGGCAGTGTGGAACCATTCAGTTGGATATGTTTTTACCGGAACGCTTTGATTTGACTTACATTGATGAAAATGGTGAAAAACGACGTCCGATTATGCTGCATCGTGCTTTATTTGGTTCGTTGGAGCGATTTATCGGTGTGATTATTGAGCATTTTGGAGGGGCATTTCCTACCTGGCTTGCACCGGTACAGGTAAAATTGATTCCTGTCAATAACGAAGCTCATCTGGACTTTGTTCAGAAACTGGCAAAACAATTACAGATGGATGATATTCGGGTGGAAATTGACCAACGTGATGAAAAGCTGGGATATAAAATTCGGGATGCACAAATGAAGAAAATCCCCTATCAGTTAGTAGTAGGGGATAAAGAGGTTGAAAGCAACACCTTAACCATCCGTAAATATAAAGAATCAGAAGTATTGAATTTACCGGTTTCGGAATTCATTGCTCAGTTAATAGAAGAAATTAAAACACTGGGGCAAAAATGCTAGAACAGTTTTACGAAGATATCAAAGTCCGGCAGGAGCGAATGCGCAGGCGAAGCAAAGCACAATTTCGCTCTTATCTGCTCGAACAGGCAGCAAAGCTTGGACTGGAATCATCCATTTATCCTAATTCTTGGGCAAGCAAAAATGTCGTAGTCGGAAATATTCATCAAGCGGATCTGATTATCGGAGCTCATTATGATACCCCACCGATTATGTTTCGCTGGATGGCCAACCATTTAATCCTGTTCAATATCGTCATTATTCTGATGGGTTGGTTTATTCTGCCGATAATGATTCTTACTTTCATACCGGGGTCACTTGGGATATGGGTTTATTTTGCCTTCATCATTTTCTTCATTTGTTATCTAATGGGATTTCTGGCTATTCCCAACCGCCACAACATGAATGATAATTCGAGTGGTGTTTTAGCTATTCTGACCTTGATGAGTGAGGTAAGAAATGATAAAGTAGCATATGTCTTTTTCGACAATGAAGAAAAAGGACTGGTCGGTTCGTTATTGTTAGCAAAACAATTAAAAAAATTGCGTAAAAACTATATCGTTTTGGATTGTGTTGGAACGGGGACCATTTTCACCCTCTACCATTATAATAAACCATTTATTGCTGATCGCCTGAAAATGCTCTTTGATATAAAATCTTCTTTTCCCTATAGCTGCGAAGTAAAAAAAGGGGGATATTTGGCTACTTCTGATCATATGAGTTTCATGCATAAAAACCATGTCGGTATCATGAGTCTGGAACTGCGAAATAATAAAAAAGTGCTGCGCGACATTCATTCCCGTCACGATAAAACGATTAATTTGGAAAACATAAGGGTATTATGTGATTGGATAACCCGATATATAGGAGATAAATATGGAAACTTTACAAGAGAAAAAACAGAATAATTTTTATTTGGTTTCTTTTATTGGCTTACTGGGTTGGATGTTTGCCGGATCAATATTATTTATCATTCCATTGATTGTGCAAATAGTGTATCAAAATCCCAGTATCCAATTTGATGTTGATTACATCATGTCCGACCGTTTTCTTGTTCAGAGCATGATATTGGAAGTGATATCAAAAATCCTGCCGATTGTTTTAATTCTCTTTTTTGGACGTAAAATATTTGTTGCTGACTGGCATAAAACAAAAAAACATATTTTTCTGGTTGGAGCAGTTTTGATAATCGGTGCGGCAACACTTGTTTTATCCAATTATTTGTTGGAGTATTTATACCAATTATTGGGAATAGAAGGTACTTCTTCCAATCAACTGATTTTGGAACAGGCCCTTGAATCCCCGTTAAAACCGGTTATGATAGCGATGATTGTGATTATTGCCCCATTTTTTGAAGAAATAGTATTTCGCAAGCTGTTAATTCACGTTGCAATTCACAAATTCCGTTTAAAAAGATGGATAGCAATCTGCATTTCTATTTTCTTTTTTGCTTTCATTCATGTGATGGCTGATCCAGCCAGTTTTGTCTTCTTACCGCAATATTTAGTGCTTTCAACAATCATAACCATGGCATATATTCTCACAAAAGAAAATATTCACGCTTCGATTGGCCTTCATTTTCTGAATAATTTGTTGGCGGTTTTACTGTAAAATGAATAAAAAGAAGTATAATGATACGATAAATGTTGCAAATCAATTATTTGTGGATCAAAAATTTGAAGAAGCAATCGAGGTATATGAACAGGCCATGGAATTGGGTTTTTTAGCCCAGGATGCCATCAATTTGGGAATCTGCTATTTGGAGACCAAAAAATACGGTCGGGCTGAAGATCTTTTCAAAATGGTTTATGAATTGGAAAAGGATCCCCGCCTGTGCCATGCCTTAGGAAATTTATATATTGAATTGGGAAGAATAAAAGAAGCTATTTCCTTCTATGAAGAAGCAATTGCTTTGGGAGCTACCAATCCCTATATCTTTTTCGACAGCGCTTATGCTTACGAAGAAAGTAAAGAATTTGATAAAGCGATTCAATATTATGAAAAAGTACTGGAAATAGATCCCAAATATTATTGGGCCTGCCTTAATTTAGGTTCGTTATACGAACAGAAAAATGAAAATGAGAAGGCACTGGGTTATTTCCTTCGGGCCTATGAATTGGACCAAAACGGAGCAACCATCCATTTTAATCTGGGTGTTATTTATTCCAAACTGCAGGACAAAGAACAGGCTTTACAACATTATTTACTTGAATTGGAAAAAGAGGACCATTATCAGCATACTTATTTTAATCTGGGACTTCTCTATAAAGATTATTTCCATGATTATGAACAGGCTAAACTGGCTTATTTAAAAGGGCTGGAAGAAAATAAAGAAAATTATGCCATCTGGTACAATTTAGGATGTTTATACGCAGTGATGGATGATTATCCCAACGCCTATGAATGCTTTTTGTACCTCTTCTATAAAAAAAGAGAAATGCTTTCCTTTCTGGAAAGTGATGAAGAGTTGGATGCTTTTCGCTCCTCTGTGGAATATAAAGAGATTATGGCTCTCTATCCATAATCTTTTTTATATTCACAAAACAAAGGCTTTATGTTATAATTAATGAGAGGTATTTATGGAAAAAGTACATGTTATTGGAGCTGGACTCGCTGGAAGTGAAGCAGCATATCAATTGGTAAAACGGGGAATTGGGGTCGTTATGCATGAAATGCGGCCGTTAAAAATGACACCTGCCCATCAAACCGGGCATTTCGCAGAATTGGTGTGCAGTAATTCATTTCGTTCCAACAGTGAAGAAAATGCCGTCGGTTTATTGAAAAAAGAAATGGAATATTTGGATTCATTGATTATAAAGCAGGCTTATTTAAACCAGGTCCCGGCGGGAAGTGCCCTTGCAGTTGATCGCTTGGCTTTTTCAAGTGGGGTAGAGGTCTGTCTTCGCAATCATCCCTTAATTGAAATCAGGACCGAAGAAGTAGTAAGCATTCCCAACGAACCGACGATAATCGCAACAGGTCCCTTGACCAGTCCGGATTTCTTACAGGCAATCGCATCATTCTGTGGGAACGAATTCTTTCATTTCTATGATGCTGTTGCTCCTATCGTGCTTGCTTCTTCGATTGATTTTTCGAAAGCATACTGGAAATCAAGGTATGATAAGGGGGAAGCGGCGTATATTAACTGTCCCCTCACTGAAGAAGAATTTCACGCATTCTATGATTTTTTAATCCATGCCCAGCAAAACCTGCCGCATGATTTCGAATATCAGGTTTTTGAAGGATGTATGGCAGTTGAAGAAATGGCGAAAAGAGGAGAAAAAACCCTTTTATTTGGTCCGATGAAGCCGGTTGGCTTGGAACATCCCGAAACAAAGGTTCGCCCCTATGCTGTTGTCCAGCTGCGCCAGGATGATTTTTCCAAATCCATGTTTAATGTGGTGGGATTTCAGACACAATTAAAATGGCCGGAACAAAAGAAGTTATTACAGATGGTTCCCGGTCTGACAAATTGTGAAATTGTCAGATACGGCGTGATGCATCAAAATACCTATCTGGATTCACCCCATATTCTTTATTCCACTTACCAAACGAAGAAAAGAGCAGATCTGTTTTTTGCCGGTCAGATTACCGGAGTGGAGGGGTATATCGAAAGTGCTGCTTCGGGGATGATGGCTGGAATCAATATGGCAAAATTGCTGACCAGTGAACCACTGGTGACCTTCTCCAAACAAACTGGGCTCGGGACCCTCGCTCATTATATCAGCAGTCCCAATACAAATTTTGTCCCGATGAATGTAAATTTTGGTTTGTTTGAAGAACTGAGCGGTCGTATTCGCAAACAGGACCGCAAAAAGCTTTATAAGGAACGAAGTTTAAATGAACTGGAAAGAATGAAGGAACGGTTATGATTAAACGTTTTGAAGAATATTTACGGGTGGAACGTAATTATTCAGACTATACTGTCCTCAATTACATTAACGATATAAAAGAATTTATGGATTACTTAGCCAGTAATCAATTGGGGGATTATTTGGACTTGCGACCCAGTATACCCCGTTACTATGTCTCCTATCTGTCCGGAAAAAACCGAAAGCCCCGCTCCATTGCACGAAAAATATCCAGTATCCGCAGTTTCTATCGCTATTTGATGAAGCAGGGAATGGTTGATCACAATGTATTTTCGGAAGTGAAAACTCCAAAATCAGAAAAAAACCTTCCTAAATTTTTATATGTGGAAGAAATAGAAACACTATTTCAGAGCCTGAGAGTAGACACCGTAATCGGAAGACGGGACATGGCCCTCTTGGAATTGTTATATGGGACAGGAATGCGGGTCAGTGAATGCTGTTCGCTTCGCCTGGAAGATGTCGATTTTTATCACAATAATCTCATTGTGATGGGAAAAGGCAGCAAAGAAAGATATTTACCCCTTTATGAACAGGCAAAAACCGAACTGTTGGATTATATCAATCACTCCCGTTTGCATCTTCTTGCGAAGGCAAAGGATTTGAATAATACGACACTTTTTCTGAATCACCGTGGAGGGAGTTTAACACCGCGGGGGGTTCGGGTTATTTTAAACCGTATTACGGATCAGGCTGCCAGTCATTTTAAAGTAAGTCCCCATATGATCCGGCACTCTTTTGCGACGCATCTATTGGATAATGGGGCGGACTTACGTTCTGTTCAGGAATTGTTGGGTCATGTCAATTTATCGACGACACAGATTTATACCCATGTCTCGAAAGAAAAGATAAAAGAAGCTTATATGGAAGTTTTTCCTCGGGCAAAAAGAAAGGAAGAAAAATGAAACGCGGATTTGAAGCATTAAAAAAAGATATTATTCTCCCCCAAAGAGCAACCAGTTACAGTGCCGGATATGATTTTTTCTGTCCGGAACAGACGGTTTTCGCACCCTATGAAAAAAAGCAGGTAGCTACCTACGTTAAGGCATATATGCAGAAAGAAGAACACCTGCAACTGCATATTCGCAGTTCGCTGGCCTTGAAAAGGCATTTACGTTTGGTAAATGGGGTAGGGATTA
>JAQUYJ010000155.1 GCA_028691905.1 Bacilli bacterium | reverse complement strand
GACGTTAAATGAATGTTTGCAAGTCACTTTTGACTTGGAAGGATTACAGTACTGTGATTATTTATTGGCTAAAATATGTGTTTTAGAAAAGAAATATCATGAAGCAATGGTTTTGTATCGGGGTTTGTTTCAGACCCAAATTCAAAAAGAATTTTTAGGGATTGCAAATGATTACCTTCAATTATTAATTACGATGAACGATACGAGTGGAGCAGAAGAATTCCTCAAGCGAATGGAACCTTTGGTGGAAAACAATTCCGATCTGGAAATAAAAAAAGAGTTTTATATCAACAAGGTTAGCTACTTATTCGCAAAAAATCATATTCAAGATGACAATTTGACTATGAAAATTATCGATTTGGATAAAGAGATGCGTTTTCAGGAAAATAAAATTCTTACAGAAAATCTTGAAGATTACCGCTTGGATGAAAAGAACCGTGACGTTAAAAAATGGAGTGAAAGAGTTGAACGAACTGTTCAAATGATTCAAACTGCTTTTACAGCTCCAACACTGCGGGATCTGTTTTTTCAATTCGCGAAGAGACTGGAATTGGTTGTGCCATTCACTGATCTTACCTTTGTTCTACTCGAACCCATATCGCTAACAAAGAAAATACCCATTTACTACTATAAAGTACAGCGGCTGTATGAAAAAGAAATGACGATTGATGAATTGAAGGAAACAATTGTCGAATTAATGCTCATTAATAGCAAAGAAGTATCGTTGGATTTAGAAGACAGTAAACTCATCTTACAGGACGTTTTTACGAAGAAAAACATCAAAGAATTAGATTCACGTTTTTTATATGGCATTCCCTGCCAAATTGGTGATAATTGGACAATGGCAGCCGTTTTTAGTTCTTCCAATCAAGAAATGCTGGAATCTGAAAATCTTTTGATTTGCAAGATTGCAATAAAACTATTGGAACTGAAAGTAAAAAATTTACTGCTGGAAGAAGAAAAATCAGAACAAACTTTTATCCAGGACAAAATATTAGTGGATAACAACATATATATAGGGGAATGGAATCAAGAGCAAATTATTTTATCTAAAAAATTACAGCAGCTGCTGCAGGAAGAAACCTCAATATTACCATGGGAGCGGTTTATTCATTTGTTCGGAGAAAAAGAACACAGATACTGGAAAGATCTGCTAATTGACAAACAAAAGTCAAAACTTTCTTTTCCTTGGTTTTTTCAAAATGAAAATCATTTTATCACTGTCCAGACATTTTCTTATTTGGAAGAAAAAATATTTTTCACAATTACCTTTTCAGAAGAAGAAAAATACACTTTTTTTGATGATGAACGCTTAAATGAAAAGCTCAATCAATATAAACAGAAAGTAAATGATTTGGAATTCAAATTTTCTTTAATCCGTTTATATCCACAAAATGACAATTTCAGTAAATTGAAAAAACAATTTCAGGATAACATATATTTTTTAAGTGATAAGACAGCTGTCATTATAATCGAAAATGAAGTGAGTCAGCGTATCTTGGATAAACTGGTTAAAGAAATAGCGCAGCCACTGGCTATCATTCGCTTTCCACGTGACCTAATCCAAATAGATGAAGTTGTTTCATTTTCTAAAATCAGCCTGGATCATGGTGAAACCTTTTTCACAGAGGAATTTTATCAAAAGAATTTAAAAATGAATTCGGTCCGTAACCTGGTTCAAATCAGTTTGAAAGAACCACTCGAATTATGGAGAAGAAAACTGCTCGGTCTTACTGATGATTTCTATGAAATACGCTGTAAAATAAAAGGTGTTGCTGCAAGTGAAAACAGCCGTGATTTTTTAGAGGATATCCTTCTGGAAAATTACGATCAAAAAATGTTGGATAAAGTGCTTACTCTTTCTTTTGAAACTCCCCATATTCTTTGTTTGAATACAAAAACCGTATTTCAGGCGATAGAAAAAGGAAAACTGATAAAAAACGGGAATGTTATCATTTGTTTGGACCAATACCAAGATCATTATGAAGAGATCAATCGTTTCTTTGAGAAAAACGAAATGCCTTTGATTATTCATTTTCGCTTATTGCTGCAGATGAATCCCCTTCTATTAAATCAAGTTACCTATATGGGAATTTTAATTGATGAAGGTATAACCCTTGACGAAAGACAGACAATCATTCAAATCGCAAAACAAAAAGACCTTGTTTTAATTACCAATTATGCTTATCCGGATTATGAAAAATGCCTTTATCGAAGTGATCAGATGGAAGAAATAAAAAATGAACGCTAAAAATTTTGAATTTGAACTAAATCGATTTCAAAGCATTTTTCAGGATGAAGAATTAACTTCCCTTATTTTAAGCAAGCCTTATCAGAAAGAGATGATTGATACTGCAGTTTTAACTTTAAAAAACATCCAGTTGTTAATTGAAGAGTATGTTCGCAGTTATCAAAGTGTAATTTCACGTGGTGACAAAGGTTTATTTATTTTTGGCTTGCTGCAGGGACTGTTTGTCGGTATTGATGCCCTTTATACAATTGGGAAATTAACGAAATTAAATAAAACAATGATTAATCTCAATCAAAACCTAGTTTTAAGGCAGATAAAGCATATCAGAAATGATGTTGTCGGACACCCTACCTATCGTCTGTATGAGCAGGATTTAGTTGGCTTTTGTGCTTTGGATTTTGAT
>JAQUYJ010000154.1 GCA_028691905.1 Bacilli bacterium | reverse complement strand
CAAGTCTCTTGCTTCTTCTACGACACAGTCAATTGCCTGGGAACCGGTCATATTGACATGGGCTCTGGTCGTATCAAAAAACATATTTGAGATGGCTATTTTTTTCTTTTCAAGAAGAATGGGAAGGAGTATTTTTTCAGCAGCCCGTCCCTGATGAACAGGGTGAATGAATTCAAATCCAAAAATATCACGGGCAGCATGCTCCAATTTAAAAAAGCTTTTTGCTCCGGCATACGATTCATCAGCCACCATCATTGCTCCCCATTGCTCATCACTCATGGCATTGGTTCCGCTGTCTGTCAACAAATCAATATAAACGTCTTCCGCCCGCAGATAAAATAAGTTATAATGCGCTTCTTTTATTTTTTGAATCCGTTCCTCCCTTGTAAGTATTTTAATTTTTTCAACACTTTTAATCCGAAATGGTTCTGCTACATATTGAATAGCCATATTGTCCTCCTTACCTATTCACTGACTCTATTTTAACACTCTCTATGGGAATAATCAATAGAAAACGGTTGCTTCTTCATAATATTATTGTTTATTGAAGGTGATAATGTTATAATAGATAAGATAAAGAAAGGATAATAACATGAAAGAAACTGTTATCGTGAAGAATTTAAAAAAGACCTTTGTCCTGTCACGGAAACAACGAGCATTGAATAAAAGTAAAGAAAAAAAGAAAGTTGCTGTTGAAGATGTTAGTTTTGTTACCTATCCCCATGAGATATTTGGGTTATTGGGGCCGAATGGAGCAGGAAAAACGACAACCCTCCGTTGTATTGCGACATTAATCAAACCGGATAAAGGCGAAATAATCGTTGATGGATTGCCTTTGCATGAAGAGATTCAAATCAAAAAACGGATTGCTTTCCTGACGAACGAGTTAAAATTGGAAGACCAAATGACTCCCGCCTATGCTTTTCGCTATTATGCGAAATTCTATGACTTAAGTGATGCTATAATTGAAGAACGGAAAGAAAAATTATTCAACCGCTTTGGCATAAACGAATTTGAGGAAGTAAAAATCGGGGATTTATCATCCGGTATGAAACAAAAAACATCAATTGTAGTCAGTCTGGCTCATGATCCATCGATTATCATTTTTGATGAACCGACGAATGGTTTGGATGTCATTACGGCCAGAACTGTTACAGATTATTTAAAAGAACTGCGCGATGAAGGGAAAACCATTATTATCAGTACCCACATTATGGGTATTGTTGAAAAACTGTGTGACCGTGTCGGTATCATCATTCAAGGAAAAATGACACTGTGTGATACAGTTGAAAATGTGAAAAAACTTTCTCCCAATCAAGATATAGAAGATGTATTTTTTGATCTCTATCAACAGTATGGAGGGGAACTGACATGAAAAACAGTCTGCATATCGTAAAAAAAGAACTGGATAAAATTTTTAAGAGTCCCAAATTGATTTTTTCAACTTTTCTTTTATCACCCCTGTTGATTTTTGTTATATACAGTCTGATGGGATCCATGATGTCATCTGAAACCGAAAGAATTGTAAATGAAAAATCCGTTATTGGAGTTATCAATGTCGTTGAAATGAATGATGACAATCAAATGACAACCCAAAATCAATATTTTTATCAAACAATTGCTGCTTACAACACGCTGGTAGAAGCAAATGAAGCATATACACTGGAGAAAATCAACATTGATTTCGTATTTTATCCCACAGTGTTAACCTACGAGAACTTTACTCAGGAAGATGGGGAACCACATGATTATTTTGTATCCACAATAGAAAATGAGACAATAGATCTCTGGGTATTCTACGATGCAGAATTTGATGATAAAGTCAGTGCACTCAGTGGAGGTGGATCGGCATATCCCGTTGTTCAGGTCATGCTTGATTCCGGAGTGCAAAGTGCGGGAATGGCAATGGAAAAAATGAATACCCTGTTCGCCATTGAAAAAAATATTATTTTAACGGAATTAAGTATCGAACCAAATGTCATTCAAATTCAGCCGACAATGGATCTTGTTGATGAAAGGGATGTCGGAAATCGGGCAATAGCGATGCTCGTTCCGATGCTCGTTATTATTTTCATATTTGCTTCCGGAATGGGGATTGGTGCTGATTTAATTGCCGGAGAAAAAGAACGCGGTACAATATCAACCCTGTTAATGACACCAATCAATAAAAATGAAATAGTTTTTGGGAAGATTATTGCTGGAATTATTCTTACTACAATATCTGCAGTATGCTCCGCGGTCGGTATGATTTTATCTGTCGGCAATATGCTCGGTGTACAGGGAGCAATTCAAATCGATTTCATCCAGGCAATCCAATTGCTGATTGCCATTGTTTTGATTGCATTTTTTGCCATATCCTTATTCCTCGCTGCATCCACCATAGCGAGCAGTGTAAAAGAAGCCAGTTTATACATTATGCCTTTTTACATTATTGCCATGGTTGTCAGTTTTATTCCGATGTTTGCAGAACATATTCCGGGATGGGGAATTGATTATATTATTCCCATTTACAATGTCGCATTGGTAATAAAAGGAATATTGTTATCCGAGTTAACTGCTGTCCAGTTCCTGACTGTGACCCTGTCAACAATCGTATACTTTATTATTATATTGATTTTTGTTACAAAATTATTCCGAACAGAACGGATTATGTTT
>JAQUYJ010000153.1 GCA_028691905.1 Bacilli bacterium | reverse complement strand
CAGATATACCCCCTTGGACAGCGTAAATAAAATGACAACCAAATTAGCAACCGCGCCAATAATATAAAAAGAATGAAGTTGATTTTTGATATATCCTGCCATATTAAAGAAGATTAATATCAGCGCTAGTCTCGCAATTCCATTGGACTGCGACCAAACCAGATCAATATCTTTACCGAGGATAGTCCCTTCATAGGTTAGAATATAAATAGCAAATTCAATTGCAATGACTATACTCATGGCGAAAATATTTTGTGTTATTACTTTATCATTATTTTCTTTATTCTGACTGGAAAAATAAATGTACACCAAAGCAAAAGCAGCCAGCTGACCAATTCCAGCAACGGATAAATGAGCAAATTCTTTTGTTACATTAACGAGGGATAATATACCCGTAAGTACTAACAGCAATACCGCCTGAACGGTTTCATCTTTCCAGTGGGGAGGGCGGCGAAAGAAATCACGTAATAACAAAAAGAAAATGCCAAAAACAGTCGGAACAATAATCCAGACATTTTCATCAAATGTTCCTCCGCGGGGAATAATGAGCGCTGACAATAGAAGGGTTACAATATGAATCCGTTTTGCTTTGCTGACAATAATCAAAAAAGTAAACAGAACATAATATAGCATCGGTACCCATGCTTCCCGAATAAACCATGCCAATAGGGTAAGCGTAAAAGTAACGATAATAAACCACGGACTCTCAAAATAGCTTCTCAGTTTTTTCATATCTGATTCTTCTTTCTTTTCCAAAGCAGCCATCCACCCATATAGAGCATACAAGCGATGATTCCACCCAAACTGATGAGTAATCCAGCACGCATCCCCGGTGTTTGATAAACAAAAGATATGTCATGCTCCCCTGCCGGTAAGGTTAATCCCATATAACCGATATTAACCAATTGAATGGGTACTTCTTCCCCATTGACAAACGCCTTGAAGCCCCTGTTGTAGGGAAGGGAAAACCAAAGCATCCCGGGACTGGATGTTGTTATATTTCCGGTAAATCCATTTTCTGTAATAGTCAGGTCCTGGAGGGTCTGATCCTGCAGGTTTTCTATTTTAGCGGCAACAGCAATTGTATCCTGCAGGAAATAACCGATTTTTTCGAATCGGTATTCTCCTTTTGGAAAGTGAATGGTAACAGCTGCTGTTTCCTCCTCAAAATAACCCACCCGTACCAAATGATTCGGATTGGGAAAATAGAAATTAGTTCCATAAGCATACGTTGCTTCCACTTCCCTTGCCCCATTTACTTCATATACTATCTCAAAATCCTGATTTTGATCAACTCTTTCCAGATTCAGGATATTGATATACAATTCATGATGAGCCATCTGTGGAACCGTAAAAGTAATTTTAGCTCCATCTTCTGCTTTCAACACTTGACTATCAAACGTTAAATTTGTGACTTCATAATCATCGACTCGAACAAAGTCTTCCATACCGGAAATTGTATACGCGTTTAATCCCGCTATTTCTTCTTCCACCAGTACTGCTGAAAGAAGCAACTGTTCTTTCTGCCAGGGAAGCAAGGCTTCTGTGTCTTCTTTTAACACAAATTGATCCATCCAGATGCCAAACGGTAAAAAATATTGATTTTCATATATGTCAACCGTCTCATAAACGAGCTGATTGTTTTCATCCCGCTCGTATCGTCCTATATCTACGGTATTAAAGGGATTGGGTTCACATTTGATTACTTCAATGCTGCTTTTAGGGATATATCCAAAAGGAATGTCGGTTGCTTCCGATTCATGAACGAGGAGATACTTCACCTGATGAACCGCATTCAATATCATCCGATTATTAAAACCGTTATATCCTGCTGTCGTATTCAGGTTGACAACATCATAAAAATCTATGACCTGACTGATATAGCCACTTGACATTGTATTGTAATAGTAAGTGCTGGGATATCCATTTATAATTGAATCGTTTGATAAGTAATCCATATTAAGGGAATATACTTTTTGATCGACCCGGTAAAAGCCATCATCTTCAAAATCGTATTGGTCGATTTGATAGGAATCGAGTCCAACCGGTGCAGTCAAAGAAACAAAATAAAGAGAAGCCATTCCAACAAGCATAACAAAAGAATAGATCAGTAAGCTTTTCGTCAGTTTGTTTAGACTGATTCGCTTTATCCAGGCAAATGACAGTGTTTTTTGTTTTGCCCGAATAAAAAGATAAGCAGTAATACCAACGCTGATGATGACACCGATTAGAGAAAGGATGCTGTTTGTTAACAGACTGCTTGCATACCATAATCCAAATCCCAAAGTGAGAATCAGTAAATAAACAAAAATCTTTCCTGCTTTTTTAATGGTTTGAATGGGCAATTCTTCCCATTCTTCCAATGTTCTTCCGAGGATGATACCGGCCGGAACGAGCATCAAATAACTGAAACGGTTGTTAATATAACTGAATAAATTGAATGCATAGCCAAAAACCGGAATCAGAACCATTAAACTGATAAGCACAAAGAAGTACCCTTCCCATGATTTGGGGTGTTCGATTAAAAAGACAATAACGAAAAACAATACGATAAAATTCCCGATGGTAGCTGTATAATGAGCTCCTACTACCGGAGCAAAGAATGAGCCAAGAATGGCGAGCATATCCAAAGAATCATAGAAAACAAAGCCTTTTGATGCAATCC
>JAQUYJ010000152.1 GCA_028691905.1 Bacilli bacterium | reverse complement strand
GCAGCAAGAAGACAGGCAGCTAAATTGATTCGTTTTGAAAAAGTGGATGAAAATGAATTTGCTATTCAAAAACTTTTCTCAACCATTGCTCCTAAATATCAATCACGAAATGGTGGATATACCAGAGTTTTAAAAACCGGACCACGTCGTGGTGATGCTGCACCAATGGCAATCATCGAATTTGTGGAAGAATAAAACAAACAGCTCGCACGAGCTGTTTTTTCTTTACATAAAAAAGAAAGGTTTGAAAAAAAGCTTAAAATAAGTTATAATAAGAGTAGTAAATCGAGGTAAAAAAATGCGCACTGCCGGAATCATTCTTCCCCTATTTTCCCTTCCCGCTTCTCAAGGAATCGGCAGCATGGGAAGACCTGCCCACGAATTTATTGATTTTTTGGAAGAGGCCGGTCAGCATCAATGGTTGATGTTACCGATTGGTCCTACTTCCTATAAAGATTCTCCCTATCAAAGTTTTTCCGCTTTTGCCGGAAATCCCTATTTCATTGATATCGGGGAGTATGAGGATAACGATATTCATATAGATTATAATTGGCTTTTTCAAAACAGAATTGGTAAACTGCAGCAGCAATATCAGGAATGGATTCCGCAGGATGATTTTTATCGTTTCCAACAGGAAAACATCGATTGGTTAAAAGACTATGCGCTCTTTATGGCATTAAAAGTGCAGTTCAATTATTCACCCTGGTATAAATGGCCAGTCCCGTTCCGTACTCATAACCAGGAAGCTTTGAACGGCTATGAAAAGACCAATCCAGAACCAATCCGGTTTTTCGAGTTTATTCAATACCTGTTTTTTACGCAGTGGCAAGATCTAAGAAAAAAGGCCACCCAAAAACAAATTCAGCTGATTGGGGACATTCCGATTTATGTTGCCTATGACAGTGTTGATGTGTGGTGTAATCCAACTCTTTTTATGTTGGACGAAAACCTGGTTCCAACCAAAGTAGCAGGAGTACCGCCTGATTACTTTTCGAAAACAGGCCAATTATGGGGTAATCCCCTGTATAACTGGGATACAATGAAGCAAAACAACTATCAATGGTGGGTGAATAGAATAGCCCACCAATTGAAATATTTTGATCAGATCCGAATCGACCATTTTCGTGGCTTTGACTCTTTTTATGCAATAGAAAGCAAATATAAAACAGCAAAAAAAGGGAACTGGTTGCCGGGACCGGGAATCGACCTGTTTCGAGTATTGGAAGAAAAACTAGGTAAATTACCTATCATTGCTGAAGATTTGGGATTCATTACTCCATCGGTGCAAAAACTGCTGGAACAGACTGCTTATCCGGGGATGCGCGTCTTACAGTTTGCTTTTGATGAGGAAGACAGTGTTCATCTTCCGCTTCACTATCCCGCCAACTGTGTTGCTTTTACCGGAACCCATGACAATCCCCCTCTTCAGGCCTGGATTGCTGCGCTGACCAGCCGCCAAAAGAAACAGATAAAAGAAAAACCAAGTGTTTTTGCTCTCATCACAAGTGTATTGCATTCAAAAGCCAATCTTGTTTTGATTCCCCTTCAGGATTATTTGGAATTGGGTAAGAAGGCAAGAATCAACCAACCCGGAACAGATGAGAATAACTGGAGTTGGCGTTTAAAGGAAAGTCAATTGTCGGATGAACTGGCTTTTCGGATAAAAAAAGCAACAAAAGAAGCAAACCGTTAGGAGAATAAGAATGAAACCGTATTTTGACCTTTTTCATCATTCCTATGATCCCTTTAGCTATCGCTATTTGGGGTCCCATTTTGAAGACGAAAATCAGCCTGATGTGGTCAGTTTTCGCGTCTATGCCCCCCATGCAACCCGTGTCTGTGTTGTTGGGGATTTCAATGGCTGGCAGATTGGCAAAGCTGAAATGAAGCGGATTACCGATGGAGGAATATGGGAAATCAAAATTGATCAGGTAAAGGAATTTGACCGTTACAAATATTATATTGAAAATAAAAATAAAAAAATTTTTAAACAGGATCCCTATGGCTATCATTTTGAAACGGACAGGGATACCTGCACGAAAGTAATCCGCCTTAAAAACCTGATTCAGGATCAGGATTACCAGATGCAGAAGCAGGATTTATACCACTGTGCAATGAACATCTATGAAGTAAATCTACTGTCCTGGAAACGGTATAAAAACAATACCCCTTTCAACTATCGCAAATTAGCCAAAGAGCTCCTTCCCTACGTTAAAAAAATGGGATATACCCATATCGAGATCATGCCGCTTATGGAACATCCTTTTGCCGGTTCATGGGGATATCAGGTAACAGGTTATTTTGGAATTACCTCGCGGATGGGAACACCTGATGATTTCATGGCTTTTGTAGAAGAAGCACATCGCCTTCACATCGGTGTAATCCTGGACTGGGTTCCTGCTCACTTTGCGAAAGACGATTTCGGTTTAATCGAATTTGACGGTGATTTTGTTTATGAAGACCCTGATCCGACCAGGATGGAACATGAAGGGTGGGGAACAAGAATATTCAATTACGGGAAACCGGAAGTCAAATCTTTCCTGATTTCCAGTGCCCTCTTCTACATGGACTATTATCATATTGATGGACTGCGTGTTGATGCCGTTGCTTCCATGCTCTATCTTGATTATGACCGTAAAGTATGGAAGAAAAATCAATATGGCGGTAACCA
>JAQUYJ010000151.1 GCA_028691905.1 Bacilli bacterium | reverse complement strand
TTAATCCAGTAATCCACTTCCTTTTTCATCTGAAATAGACTCATAAACATCTCTTTATCAAAGAGAATGGCATATTTCATCACTTCACATAATCCGGATAAATATTGTTCTTTGCTTAATGTATTTAAACATTCCGGATCAATGAAAACCTGTGTTGGATGATAAATCGATCCAACCTGATTTTTAAATCCATCAAAGTTTACTCCTACTTTACCACCAATCGAACTGTCAACCTGAGCAATCAGCGTTGTTGGAATATTGATATAACGTATCCCTCTTTTGTATATGGATGCCACAAAACCAGCCAAATCACCGATTACCCCACCACCCAAGGCAATGATATAATCAGTTTTCGAAATTTCTTTATCAAGCATCTGCCTTATAATCTGGGAAACTGAGTCCATCGACTTGCTTGCTTCTCCCGGCGTTAAAATGAAAAATATGTGGTTTTTTAAAAAATGAAAATACTGCGCATAGTAATAGTGAACAATACTGTCTGTGATTATAAAATAGCGTTTATCCTGATTAATATAGGTATGCAGTTCTTCCAAAATATGATGTTTTACAATTATTTCGACCGTTTGGTTTTTATATACAGCTTTCATATTGACCTCCTAAGGAAGCAAAAAGTTTGTAGAAGTCCGGAAAAGATTTATTTATGGCTTCTCCACCTTCCAGAATAAAAGGTTTATCTATTTGGGAAGAAATGGCAATCAAACTCATTATAATCCGATGATCCTGATAATCCGGAATGCGTACTCCTCCCAAAAGCGTCTTTTTACCATAAATAAGCAGGGAATCTTTACTCTTTTCAATCCTTGCTCCAAGCATTGTTAAAGCTTCACTAATCGCATCCAATCGGTTGGATTCCTTGTACTGCAAAAAGTCCAATCCCCATATTCTTATTGTTTGACCACTGACAGATGCAACAGCGGCTAAAATAGGGGCTAAATCGGGGTTTTTAGCGAGGGAATAGCTGGTTTCATGAAGTGTATTCCCCTGACAGGAAATCCATTCTTCTTCTCTGAGGAAAGAAACCCCCATCGCTTCAAGAAATGAAAAAATCCGAAAATCAGGTTGCAGAGACTGCCGGAGGGGTGAATAAATTTTTGTTGCCGGTGAAAATATTGCCATCCCAAGAAAATTTGCCATTGCAGAATAATCTACTTCCATATCTACAGTTTGCGGAGAATATGAACCAAAAGAGATGATTTTTCTTTCAACCTTTTTACAGTTTATCCCAAAATGCTCCATCATTTGGATTGTTAAATCGATATAATAGTCTTGTTCTATATCGCATTGAAGCGGTATTCCAACAAAAGGGAGAGAAAGTAATACTCCGCTGAGCCATTGACTTGTCGCTTCCTGCTTTAAATACAAAGATGGATAATCCAGTTTCCCATTCACTATAAGACACTCTTCCTGCTTTTCAAACTGCAATCCAGTCAATTGCTTGATATCCGATGTCATTAGACGTTCAATCAACCGTTTACTGCCATAAAATGAAAATTGATTGCAAAATGTACTGATTACCGGAATAAGAAATCGGATAGTTGATGCACTATCCTTTGCATCGAGCTTCCCCATTAATTGCAATGGTTTTGATCGATTTACGAAGATGCAATCCTCTGCTGTTTTTATTTCCACCCCCAATTGCTGTAAACAATGAATCGTAGCCATTGTATCATCGCACAGAAGCGGATGATTAATTACAGAATGTCCCATTGCAAGACTGGCACATATTAACGCACGGTGGGTCAAACTCTTTGATGATGGGAGTTTTACTTTCCCATGTAAAGAATGGGGGGTAATTTTAATCTTCATATATTGGTCCTCTTCCCTATTATACTATAAAATCCCGATAAAAAAAACAGATTTGTATTCCTTTCGCAAATGAAAAACTACTAGAAGTGTTCTAGTAGTTCTTTGTTTTATCGATCTCCGGCCAATAAGATACGCACCATTAAAGGCAGGATTTCCATATAGAGCCAAATAACAGTAAATATCAAACCAAAGGAAGCAAACCATTCCAAGAATTTCGGCTGTCCGCCTTCTACAATTTGGCGAATGTTTTCCATATCAAACAATAAATAGAATGTGGCTAAAGCAATCATAATAATGGAGACAAGACTGCTGTTTCGTAAGTTTGCACCTAAATCACCAAATACAGAAGGAAGAATTAACTGTAGCAGCCAAAATGCAATCATGGTTATAATAAAACTGATTGATACAATCATTAAGAAACGAACAAACTTTGACGTTACACGGATTAATTTTGTCATGAACACAAATCCAACCACCAATACAACAGCAATTGTACCAAGCAGACCAGCAACCACTACTCCCGGAACCATTGCTTCAAAGATGAAAGACACCACTCCAACCAGTAATCCTTCTGTAAGGCAATAAACTGTTCCAGCAATCTTCGTCCATTCCGGACGGATAAATGCAAGCAATGAACTCACAAATGCAATGATGACGGAACCGA
Organism: Bacilli bacterium; assembly: GCA_028691905.1. Taxonomy (GTDB): domain Bacteria; phylum Bacillota_I; class Bacilli_A; order ML615J-28; family CAG-698; genus JAQVOS01. The sequence continues at coordinate 222 of JAQUYJ010000151.1, read as the reverse complement.
TTAAAACAGGATATTGTAAGGTTCCATTGACAGAAAGGGCATAAATACCTATAATTGCTCCCAGGAGTGTCATCAAGGTAAAATACAGGGTTTTCGCAGCTACACCACGGTAAGTTGCTTCCTGGTAACTTGTCTGATCCCATTCCATTTTGTTAATTTTACTGTATACAGGATTGGTACTTCTAAAGCGCATAATAATCACCTCTACTTCTTTATTATATC
>JAQUYJ010000020.1 GCA_028691905.1 Bacilli bacterium | reverse complement strand
CATGGTGACTGATCCAAAATATTCATAACCCGTTGGATTACCAATTGCAATTACAAAATCTCCTAAGTGAATCTGGGTGATTTGACCAAAAGGAATCGCATCCACATCAATATTGGTGGTAAATTGTATAACTGCCAAGTCTAAATCAGCATCGGATTTCACTACATAAGCACTTACTTCCCGATCCAAATATCCAAAATAAGCTTTTACAGCATCATTATCTTCTATTACATGATGATTTGTAAGAGCCCGATAAGTAAAATTGGATCCACTTACTGTTTTACTGTATATTACGCCCGAACCTAGAGAAGTCAAATCCAACACACCCAAATTATATTGATAATTGGAAACCCCAATTACGGAATCTTTTACATTACTGACCAAATCAGTAATTGTTGTATTCAGTGCACTTAAATCATAGGTTCCTGATAGCTCGTATGATTCATGAACAGTTTCATTAATTGTTACATCGCTGCTGCCACCAATTCCCTTTACATAGACGAGGTAGGTAGCATAAACAGTATCATCGCTTTCTAAATAAGCAGTAATACTGGCAATTCCAATAGCCAAACCACTTACAACCCCTCCTGCACTAACAGTAGCAATCGTATGCTGATTGGAAGCCCATACAACAGCATCTTCGCTGTCGTGAACAAGGGCCTGCAATGTCGTTGTTTGACCTACTTCGATCGTTTGGTTACCTATTATTTCAATTTGCGGTTTTACCGTTTTTTCGATAATTTCGATTCGAAGCACATCTTCATAACTATCGACAGCTGCGGTGATGGTTACATTTCCTGGTGCTAGAGCTGTTACCATTCCATTATCCACTGTAGCCAATAATTCATCACTGGACTGCCAGGAAAGTGTTCCTTCCACAGTTAAACTTTCAATATTAGTTTCCAATATGATGATATCGCCAACTTCAATTGTTTTATCAACTTGGAAAAAAATACTAAGGTTTGTCGATGGTTGACCGGACATAGCACTGCACCCACTTAAAAACAAAAAAATCACTAAAATAAATATTTTTTTCATACTTCACCTCAAAAAGTAACCTGGAGAGTAACATAACTACCGTTTCGATAGACAATCATCGCAACGACGTCTCCTCCACCTATTAAATGTTCTCCTAATTCTGCACGTAATAAATAAGTATATAATATGTCAACTCCACCAAAAGTAACAATAATATCACCAACTTGAACACCTGCAGCATAAGCTATTCCTGTGTCTTTGACTTCTGTAACGTACAACCCATAGGTAATTCCTTCGGGAATGACAATATCCGGAAAATAGGATGGACTGGATAATACCGTTTTTACTTCAACAACACTGACACCCAATGTTGCTCGCTGCGGACTGATACCTTCCTCCAATAGTTGACCGATTTCCTTTACAAGATTGCTTGGAATAGCAAATCCCAAATCTTCCACAGAAATAGAGGAAATCTTGACAGTATTGATACCAATTACTTCTCCTTTCAAATTGATAATTGGACCACCACTGTTGCCGGAATTGATTGCTGCATCATGCTGAATGTATTCTGCATCCCAGTCATTATAGGAGTCACCATCCGTATCATCGGACATATACCTTTTCGGATAAGAAACTATACCTAAAGTAGCACTTTGAAAATAGCTGTACCCTTCAGAATGACCAATAGCTATTACAAATTCTCCTGTCTGAATTGTATCCGAATCACCGAGAGTGGCGATAGGAAAATAAAATCTGGTTTGGAAAGTTATTACCGCTAAATCGATTTTCGGATCAAATTCACATATTGTTGCTTCAATTTCCGCTTTATCATCACGATAATAGATTTTTAATGCATCGTGTTCAGCAATAACATGACGATTGGTATAAACATAATATTGAAAATAATCAATATTTTCTATTTCACTGACATTTTCCACATTTTTCAGAACGGTTTCATCTTTCAAAATGATATCTCTTCGGTAAATGATACCGCTACCAATACTGGACAAAATCAACTGTTGATTGCTTAACTGATAATTACTGACACCGATTACTGATTGCTTTGCGGATTGAATAAGCGGATATAATAATTGATTAAATGAAGTAATAGATAATTCAGAAGATGTATCTTGGAAAACCAGATTATCATCATATTCATTTTCATGAACTTCATTGATTATCATCTGATAATCTTGATAAATTTCATTATCAGCAACGGATATTGCACGAATGGTTACAAGACCTTCTGCAATGGCTGTAACGACTCCTTCTGTAGTTACTGTTGCTATTTCTTGATTATTCGTTTCCCAGATTACTGCTTGCTCCAATGAAATCGGTGAGATGGCAGCGGTGAGCGTAGTCTGTTCGGTCGCCAATAGATGATTTAATCCTTCAATGGTAATAAATGGTTTTTCATTTACTGTGAAAAAATACTGTACTGTTTCTTGATCAACCATTCCTTCAACAAGTGCAAAGCCATAACCAATTGCTTGAATGGTATTTTCATTAATCAAAAGAACTTCATTTTGCGAAGTCTGCCACACAATCGGTTCCTGTGTGCTGCTTTCAACAACAATTTCATATTCCTCATATAGTTGTAAGGAGATGGTTGCTTTATCATTGATTTGCAGTCCGGATTGAAATAAATCACATCCACTAAGCGGAATCAAGAGCAACACCATCATGATAATTAATAAGATTTTTTTCATATATCACCTAAAAAACAATTGTTTTATATATTATTTCACCAGCACGGTAGATTTTCACTTCAGCAGTTTCGCCACTGCCGATAATAAATTTTCCCAACTCCGTTCGAATATGGTAGGAATATCGCATTTCTACATCATTAAATTCTAAAATAATATCATTGACACGGATATCAGCGGTTTTTGCTAAACTGATTGGTTCTACTCTCATTACTTTTAAACCAAATGTTAAGTCAGTAGGAATATCATATTCTTCTCTTCCTGCATCATCCAATTCGCGAATGGTAATAGATTCAATTCCCAAACGGGGCCGTGTTGGTTGAATTCCTTCTTCCAAAAAAGTAACTACTTCAGAAACCAGATTACTGGGAATAGAAAACCCCATATTGTCAATATCCGATGAAACAAATTTCATCGTATTGATACCGATAATCTTTCCTTCCAGATTGACCAATGGCCCCCCACTGTTTCCTGGATTGATAGCTACATCATGTTGAATATATTCCTGATCCCAGACATTCTTTCCTGTGTCATCCGATTCACTGATATATCGTTTGGGGTGGGAAATAATACCAAAAGTTACAGAATTATAAAATTCCAAACCGGACGGACTGCCGATTGCTAAAGCAAAGCTTCCGGGTTTCAATAGATCGGAATCAGAAAATTCCAATGGCTGAATATATTTTGTGAACTGAAATTTTCCTACAGCAATATCAACCTGAGGATCATATTCAATTAATTCAGCAACAATATCAACATCTTCCGGTCCAAAATAAACTTCCAATTTATCTGCTTCTTCCCCGTCATCATTTAATACAACATGGCGGTTAGTCACAAAATAATACTCGTATGTTTTAACGTCTTCCGAGTCAACTGTGTCTTCAATGGGAGTAATTGTATCATCATTCAAAATAGCAAATCCTTTATAAATGACCCCACTTCCCGTTCCAACAAGTGTATAAATCCCGGGTAATCCAGCTGTTGCATAATGAGCTACTCCAATTACAGCAGGATTTACCATTTCAACAACAGCTTCAACCAAATTTTCAAATTCAGTCAATGTAATTTCTTCCACCTGATAACTTTTATTATAAATTTCATTGTGGACCAAATTGGAACATCCCCCCAGAATAATCAGGGAGCCAATTAATAAAATAAAAGCAAATATTTTTTTCATAATTTTAACCTCGCAAACATTAGTTGGGTATTTTGTATCAATTTTTTCTGAACCTCTTCACTTGATACTTGTTTTATTAAAGCAATTTCATTTACGATTTCGCGTAAATATTGCGGTTCGTTTCGTTTTCCGCGGTATGGATGCGGAGCAAGATAGGGGGCATCTGTTTCACTGACAAGACAGTTCAAATCAATCTGCTGTACAACATCTCTCAAATGGGCATTTTTAAATGTAACTACTCCCCCGATGCCAAGTAAAAAACCAAGTTTAATGAATAAATGAGCCATTTCCAACGAACCGGAATAACAGTGCATGATCCCGTAATGTTTTGTTTGTTCGAGAATATTGTAAGTATCTTCAATTGCTTTTCGTGAATGAACAACAACCGGTAATTGATGTTTTTTTGCAAGTTCAATTTGTTTCAAAAACATCTCTTTTTGTAATTGTTTTTGACTGTCATCCCAATAATAGTCCAAACCGATTTCGCCAATTCCAATCACTTTTGGATGGGAAACCAAATTACCTATCCAATCGATATTGATCGTATCCGGATTTACTTCACTGGGATGCAAACCAACCGTAGCATAAATTTGCGGATATTTTTCTGCCATTGAAACTGCTAGATGGCTACTTTTCTGATCGTACCCACTGACAATAAAAGATTGAACACCAGCATTTTTGGCACGGCTTAAAACGGCTTCAAAATCATCTTTAAACTGGGGATCATTAAGATGTGTATGTGTGTCAATATACATAATTGCTCCTTCATTTACATGATTATCTACTGTATATTATATCACAAAAAAGGCGATTTTGGATATAAAAAACTCGAAAATAAAAAAAGGTCAACTTATCATTGACCTTATTCTTTATTATTTTAAAATATTAACAACATTTCCAGCGCCGACTGTATGTCCACCTTCACGAATAGAGAATTTAGTTCCCTGTTCGATTGCGATTGGGTGAATTAACTTAACGATTAATGTTGCATGATCACCAGGCATTACCATTTCAGTACCTTGAGGAAGTTCAATAACTCCTGTAACATCTGTAGTACGGAAATAGAATTGAGGACGATAGTTAGAGAAGAATGGAGTATGTCTTCCACCTTCTTCATGACTTAATACGTAAACTTGAGCTTCAAATTCTGTATGAGGTGTAACTGATTTTGGTTTAGCAATTACTTGTCCACGTTGAACATCTTCACGAGTAATTCCACGTAACAAAGTACCGATATTGTCTCCAGCCTGAGCTTGATCCAATAATTTTCTAAACATTTCTACACCGGTAACAACACTGTTCATTGTTGGATGAATACCAACGATTTCAACAGGATCACCAACTTTAATTGTTCCACGGTCAACACGGCCGGTTGCTACTGTTCCACGACCGGTAATGGTGAATACGTCTTCAACAGGCATCAAGAATGGTTTATCAACATCACGAACAGGAGTTGGGATATATTCATCAACAGTTTTCATTAATTCAATAATTGCATTTTGAGCTGCTTCGTCGCCTTCCATAGCAAGAAGAGCAGATCCACGAATAACAGGAATTTCATCACCTGGGAATTCATATTCAGTTAATAAATCACGAACTTCCATTTCAACCAATTCCAATAATTCTTCATCATCTACAGCATCGCATTTGTTTAGGAATACGATTAAACGGGGAACACCAACTTGACGGGCAAGTAAAATGTGTTCACGGGTTTGAGCCATTGGTCCGTCTGTAGCAGCAATAACCAGAATTGCACCATCCATTTGGGCAGCACCAGTAATCATATTCTTAACGTAGTCAGCATGTCCTGGGCAGTCAACATGAGCATAGTGACGATTTGCAGTTTCGTATTCAACATGAGCTGTGTTAATTGTTATTCCACGAGCTCTTTCTTCTGGAGCAGAGTCAATTGCACCATATTCTAGTACTTTGTTATTAGCATTTTGTTTTGCTAATACTTTTGTAATAGCAGAAGTCAATGTGGTTTTTCCGTGGTCAACGTGACCAATTGTTCCGATATTTACATGTGGCTTATTTCTTTCGAATTTAGCTTTTGCCATTTTAAAAATTCCTCCTTAATTAATTATATTTATTTATTATATTTTATCTTATTTATTCAATAAAAGCAAGGGTTTTGTTAAAAAATTACATTGTCCGCTTTTTAACAATCGTCTCTGCTATAAACTTTGGACATTCTTCATAACATTCGAATTGCATCGTATAATTGCCACGTCCCTGTGTATTGCTTCTTAATGCAGTGGCATAACCAAACATTTCCGACAATGGCACGGTAGCACGAATACTTTGCAAATGTCCTCTTCCTTCCTGACCTTCAATTCTTCCGCGTCGAGAAGTTAAATCGCCGATTACATTACCCAGATAGTCGTCTGGAACAACGACTTCAACTGCCATAATGGGTTCCAATAAAACTGGTTGGCATTTTTCTTTTGAAGATTTAAATGCCATTGAAGAAGCCACTTCAAATGCGATTTGACTGGAGTCAACATCATGATAGCTTCCATCAAAAAGCGTTGCTTTCAAATCTATTGTTGGGTAACCAGCAATATTTCCGCTGAGGATGGCAGCTTCCAATCCCTTTTTAACAGCTGGAATGTATTCTTTAGGAACCACTCCTCCAACTACAGCATCAACAAATTCAAATCCTTTGTCTGGGTTAGGTTCAAAACGAATCCAAACATCACCATATTGTCCTCTACCACCGGATTGCCGTACAAATTTACCCTGTACTTCCCCTTTTGCTTTGATTGTTTCCCGATAAGAAACTTGAGGAGCACCAACATTGGCTTCTACTTTGAATTCTCTTTTCATGCGGTCGACAATAATATCAAGATGTAATTCACCCATTCCCGCGATGATCGTTTGACCTGTTTCTTTATCTGTGTATGTTCGAAATGTTGGATCTTCTTCTGCCAATTTACTGAGGGCAATTCCCATTTTATCCTGGTCGCCTTTGGTTTTAGGTTCAATCGCAACATGAATAACCGGTTCCGGAAAAATCATTTTCTCCAAAATCACTTCGCGTTTATCGTCGCAAAGGGTATCACCGGTAGTTGTTTCTTTCAAACCGACAGCAGCAGCAATATCACCTGCTCGAACTTCTTTTATTTCGATACGGTTATTGGCATGCATTTGCAGGATTCGACCAATTCTCTCTCTTGAACCCCGAGTGGAATTATAAATGTAGGATCCGGATTCAAGAACACCGGAATAAACACGGAAGAAAGTCAATTTTCCAACATAGGGATCGGTCATCACTTTAAAAGCCAAAGCAGCAAATGGTTCATCATCTGTGGAATGAATAGCGATATCCCTTCCCAAATGATCTGTTCCACGAATAGCGACAACATCAGTGGGAGAAGGTAAATAATGGACTATGGAATCCAATACCAGTTTCAATCCTTTGTTCTTAAAAGCAGAACCACAAATGACTGGGAAAAATTGAACACTTAAAGTGGCTTTTCGAACCGCTCTTCGTAAAACTTCTGTTGTAATGGGTTCTCCTTCCAAGTACATCATCATTAAATCTTCGTCATAATCAGCAACTGCATTGATTAATTCTTCTCTTCTTTTTTCCACTTCTTTTAAATATTCTACAGGGATATCAATTTCCTGAAAATCTTCAGTTTGTCCGCCATCAAAGAAATAAGCTTTCATAGCCACAATATCAATCATTCCCGTAAAAAAGGTTTCTGCGCCAATTGGAATTTGAATTGGATGAGCATTTGCTCCTAACCTTTTATAGAGTGAATCAACCGAATAATTAAAATCAGCACCGGTTTTATCCATTTTATTGATGAAAACGATTCGTGGAACCAAGTAATCATTTGCCTGTCGCCATACTGTTTCAGTTTGGGGTTCGACTCCGGCTTGCGCATCAATTACAGTAACCGCTCCATCCAATACGCGTAAAGAACGGGATACTTCCACCGTAAAATCCACATGTCCTGGGGTATCGATAACATTAATGCGATGTCCTTTCCAAAAAGCAGTTGTTGCAGCAGATGTGATTGTAATTCCACGTTCTTTCTCTTGCTCCATCCAGTCCATTTGAGAAGCGCCGTCATGTGTTTCACCCATTTTATGAATTTTCCCGGCATGAAATAAAATTCTTTCGGTAACTGTTGTTTTCCCGGCATCTATATGCGCCATAATACCGATATTTCGGGTGTTTTCTAAGGATACTTCACGAGACATAATACCCCTCCATTACCATTGATAATGGGCAAACGCTTTATTCGATTCGGCCATACGATGAACGTCATCACGTTTCTTAACAGATGCACCAACTCCATTGGCAGCATCCATAATCTCATTTGCTAGGCGTTCTTCCATTGTTTTTTCTCTTCTTAATCTAGCATACTGAGTTAACCATCTTAAACAGAGAGTCATTTTTCTTTCCGGTCTAACTTCAGTAGGAACTTGGTAGTTCGAACCCCCTATACGGCGAGCACGAACTTCTAATTGCGGTGTAATATTAGCCAACGCATCATTGAATACATCTAGCGCTGGACGATTAGTAACTTTTTCAATTCTTTCAAATGCATTGTACAGAATTTGTTGAGCTACTCCTTTTTTACCATCTAACATAATATTATTAATCAATCGTGTAACGATAGGACTATTATATATTGGATCTGGTAATACTTTTCTTTTTGGAACATGTCCTTTACGTGGCATGTGTCATTCCTCCTTTCAATTCAATGAATTATTTTTTAGTTTTTTCTCTTTTAGCACCATATTTGGAACGACCTTGTTGACGTTTTTCAACACCTGTTGCATCCAATGTGCCACGAATAATATGATAACGAACTCCTGGTAAGTCTTTAACACGTCCACCACGAATAAGTACGACGCTGTGTTCTTGTAAACGATGTCCAATTCCTGGAATATAAGCTGTTACTTCAATTCCGTTAGAAAGACGAACACGGGCATATTTACGAATCGCCGAGTTAGGTTTTTTAGGTGTCATGGTTGTTACACGGGTACAAACTCCTCTTTTTTGTGGGGAATCTAAATCAGTGTAAACTTTCTTTAAAGAATTAAATCCAACTCCTAAATGCGGTGATTTGGTTTTTTTAATTTTGCTTTCGCGTGATTTTCTTACTAGTTGGTTAATTGTTGGCATTTTTCATTCTCCTTTCCTCAAAAATGTACTTTGCCACATTTCCTGGCGTATCAATATTTCATAAAATATAGTTTTGGCATGCCAAAACTATATCAAAATACCTTGTATATTATACTAGATTATAATTAATTTGTCAATTGTTTTTTTCGAGAATTTTATCTTCTGTTTATATAAAACGGCAGTCTTACCTGATTTCCATCCTGTGTAACAACGCAGTGTAATATCAATGTCTGAGCCGAAATATTTTCCACAAATTTTGCACTGATAAAATCAGCAAAAATAACTATTTCATTATCATTGATTTGATAATCTTTGGACAGAATATTATTGCCTTCTATTTTAATAATCTCTTCATCATATAAATCCATTGTTATTCGAATATCTTTATTTTCATTGTTGAAATCATAATACAATCCACGAATAAAATAAGGCACTCGGTCATCATAGATTCTTAAATTCAGTAGAATGGTTCCTCCATCTGTAACCAAGAGGAGTGGTTGAATGCCATAATCCAGTTTGAATAATTCGCTTTTGCTAATCACCAATACATTTTCATCAATAAATACTTCATTAGTTTTTACCAAAACATAGTCTTTATCCAATATTTGGGAAACACTTAACTCCCAGTCTGTAATATCTTCTTCAAAACTATCTTTCGTATTCTTATTAATATCAATGGTAACGGTATCATTAATATTTTGATACGTTTGGTAATTGATTTCTTTACTATACCGAGATGTTTTTCCATTTTTTTTGGCTTTTACCTTGATATTATAATTGCTATCAACATCAAAATCACTTAATTCAATCTGGGTTTCACTTGTTTCTGTTTCAACATCATTAATTTGAACAATGTAACTGGTTGCATCAGGAACCTGATTCCATACTACAGTGGAACCGATAATTTCAATATCCGGCGCTTGAATGATTTCATCAAAAACAAAAACTATGGGAACAGAATAAAGTGAATCCTGATAGCCATCTGCTATCGCTTTAATTTTTACGTTATAAGCACCATCTTCAAAATCATCCAAATCAAAAAAATTATTGACTGTAAAAATTTCTTCACCATTGAGGACAATGATGTATTGAGCAGCATTTTCAACTACGGTCCACGATAGAAGTTTTTCTACCAATTGAACATCCTGTGGATAATTCAATTGTGGTTTGTTTTCTTCGGTTGGTGTGCACGCAGTTAAAAATAGAAGCATCAATAAAATAATAATCCCTCTTCTTATCATATTATTCCCCGACTCTTTTTTATATTCACTACGAAAAATATTTATTTATGATATTTTCCATTTTCACACGATTTAATTCGACTTCTTTTGCAAGTGCAAATTGATTTCGTGCTTTATCTAAATTTTGCCCTTTATATTCTGTTTTAAATTCTGCTTCGCCATTCAAGTAATCATTCAAATAGCGAATTCCACTTTCAATCGCCATTATATGCACAGCATCAATCAAATGCATTATTTCTGTATCAGTTAGAATTGACTTTGTTTTTTCAGCATATCCACGAACGAACTCTTCAAAATATTCTATGTTCAATTTGATAAGTTCTTCATTTGGTTCATCTTCTCGGACAGTCGCTGCCAGATATTTCACAGCTTCACCAAAATCATACAAAATAGTGCCCGGCATAATGACCTCAAACCCGACAATGCTTTTAAATTGATAGGTATTGGCATCAAATAACAAATTATTGAGACGAATATTATTATGAGCAACTCGAATCGGAATTTCATTATTCTCCAGCAAATTGCTGATCAATCTGATTGTTTCACTCGAGTTTTCCACAAACCGGTATTCATTGAAAATCGACAGGGCAATCAATGAATCCAATTTGGATATTGTCTTAATCAATTTTTTGTATTCTGTATAGGTTTGATGAAAATTTGGAATTGATATTTCCAGTTCTGAACAGGGAAAATTATTTAATTGGAAATGAAAATCCCCTATTCCTTTTCCTATCTCATACATCATATGAGCGTTCACTACTTTTTTAAACAATTGTGTGTTTTCATTCAATTTATAACAACGCCAATATTTTTTATCTACAGAAATGATTTTTCCATTATCAATTGACTCAACTAAGGAGTGATTGATAAAATAGGTTGCTTCCTTCAGCCCGGTTAAATAATGCAATACAGTCTTAATGTTATGAATAGCACTTTGCGGATTGGTAACGACAGCAGAATCAAACATTTGGATGACAAACAATCCTTCTGTTGTATTAATCAAAAAAGTACGATTTAAAAATCCACGACCATAACGTTCCATGGAAATGACCTTGTCTAACAAATCAAATTTTCGCAAAACTTCAAACATTAACATAGGATAAGTCCCCTTCTATCCTCTTTATTTTAACACAGGCCCTTTTTTTTGTCAATCCATCCCTTATTCTTCTTCCATAAAAAGGATAGTTTGAATTATTTCTTCACAAACCATTTTAATATCTTCAATTACTATTCCGGAATATCCTATTACCAAAGTGGGATATAAAAGATTGGATTTTTTAAAATAATAATAATCTGATATTTCCTGAACGATAATCTGTTTTTCAGCCAATAATTTACATAGTTTTAAAGCAGATATCCTTTTTTGAATTTCCATAATAAAATGCAGTCCCCCATCATATCCACTGATCTGGATAAATGAGCTGATGGCTGATTTTTGGAACGACTCCAAAAATAAATGCAGTTTGTTTTTATAGCGATTCTTTACCCGATTCAAATGCTGGATAAAATAACCCCCTTTTAGAAATTCAACTAGGATGAATTGTTCTAAACTTGGTACACTGCACCCATAAATAATCATTTGTTTTTGAAATTTTTCGATTAAACAGGAAGGCAATATCATATAATTAATGCGAAAAGAAGGAGCTAAACTTTTAGAAAAAGAATTAAAATAGATTACTTTTTGGGAATCTCTGCTCTTTAACGTCGGTATTGGCTGACCGTTAAACCTGAATTCACTGTCATAATCATCTTCAACAATAAAACGGTTGTCTTTCTCGTTTGCCCAGTGAAGTATTTCCAGTCTTCTCTTAATTGGCATAATAATACCAGTCGGAAATTGATGGGATGGGGTGACATGAAGAACATTGATATCTTCTTTTTCCAAAAAGGGAATCGCAATACCGTTATTATCCAGTGGTATTCCGACGTAATTTACCTGGTTATTCTTTAATATTCTATATATTTTTTCATATCCGGGAGTTTCGATACCATATGTTTTTTCTTTTCCAATTAACTGTATCACTAGATTCATTAAAACTTCTGTGCCGGAACCAATAATTATTTGATCTGCTGCTACTGTCATTCCTCGGAATTGGTACAGATAATTTGCGATTTCCTGACGTAA
>JAQUYJ010000019.1 GCA_028691905.1 Bacilli bacterium | reverse complement strand
TTTTCAACAACTTGAAACTCTTTTTTCGATTGTTTCTTATCTTGACGCATTAACAGTTCCTCCTAGAATTGTAAGCCGGCTTCACGAGCAGCATCGGCTAATGCTTTTACTCTGCCGTGGTATAAATAACCACCACGGTCGAAGACAACTTTCTCAATATTTTTTTCTAATGCTCTTTTGGCGATTAATGTTCCGACTGCTTTTGCAGCTGCAACATTGCCACCGTTTTCTAATTTACATTCTTTATCAATTGTAGATGCACTGACAAGCGTAACACCTTTTACATCATCGATGATTTGGGCAAAAATGTTTTTATTGGAACGAAAAACATTTAAGCGGGGAATAAATTCACTACCTTTAATATTCTTACGAATACGTAAATGACGAATTTGACGTGATTCGTTGCGCGATATTTTTGTAATCACTTGTTTTCGTCTCCTTTCTACTTAGCTTTCTTGCCCTCTTTACGGCGAATAATTTCAGTTTTATAACGGATTCCTTTTCCTTTGTATGGTTCCGGTTTACGGACGGCACGTATTTCTGCAGCAAATTGACCGACTTTTTGACGATCCATTCCCTCAACAGTCAATTCTGTTGGTGAAGTTAATTTTACTGCTAATCCGCTTGGAATAGGCATTTCTACCAAATGGGAGTATCCGGCTGCAAGAACCAATACTTCTCCTTTTAAACTTGCCTTGTATCCAACCCCTTCGATTACCAAAGTTTTTGTAAATCCCTTGGTAACACCGTGGACCATATTGTTTAAAACTGCTCTAGTCGTTCCGTGAAGAGCTCTGTTTTCAATGCTATCATCCGGTCTGGTAACGGTTAAATTAGTTTCTTTTACTTCAATTTTCATTTTCGGACTGAAAGTAAAATCCAATTTACCTTTTGGTCCTTCCACTTCAACGAAGTTGTTTTCTCCAATCTGAACCTTTACTTCTTTTTCTAAATGAATAACTTTTTTTCCGACACGTGACATATCAATTTCCTCCTATCCCTACCAAATATATGCGAGGACTTCGCCGCCTAATTGATTTTTGCGAGCTTCCTTATCCGTCATCACACCATTTGAAGTAGATACCACAGCAACACCTAAGCCGTTAAGTACTTTAGGCATTTCTGAAGATTTAGCGTATACACGCAATCCAGGTTTTGATATGCGAGTAATTCCTTTTATTACGCGTTCTTTTTTACTTGTGTATTTTAGTGTTACTTTAATGTTTCCCTGTTTTCCGTCTTCGACGAATTCGAAATCAGTAATGTAACCTTCGTTTTTAAAAACTTTTAATATTTCTAACTTGATTTTTGATGCAGGAACTTCTACTACTGCACTTTTTACCTGATTGGCATTTCGTATGCGAGTTAGTAAATCCGCAATTGGATCAGTCATTACCATAATATGGCCTCCTTCCAATAATACTTACCAACTAGATTTAGTAACGCCAGGGATTTGTCCTTTGTGCGCTAATTCTCTAAAACATAATCGGCATAATTTGAATTTTCGATATACAGAGTGTGGTCTTCCACAGCGTTCACAGCGTGTGTACTCCCGAACACTGAATTTTTGTTTAAGTTTGTTTCTGATTTTTAATGATGTTTTAGCCATAATGCCCTCCTCTACTTTCTGAATGGAACACCGAGAAGACTTAATAATTCAAATCCTTCTTTATCGGTATTCGCAGTAGTAACAATGACAATGTCCATTCCTCTGATTTTCAATACTTTGTCGTAATTGATTTCAGGGAATATTAATTGTTCTTTTACTCCCAAAGTATAATTTCCACGACCATCAAAGGCATCCTTTGATAATCCCCGGAAATCACGTACTCGAGGAAGTGCAACAGATACTAACTTGTCAAAGAATTCATACATTCTTTCACCACGTAGTGTTACTTTACAACCAATTGCAACGCCTTGACGTAATTTAAAGTTGGCAATTGATTTTTTGGCTTTTGTAATGACTGGTTTTTGACCGGTAATCTGAGTCAAATCTTCTACGGAAGCATCCAATGCTTTCGCATTTTGAATGGCATCTCCCACTCCAATATTCACAACGATCTTTTCTAAGCGAGGAGCTTGCATCGGTGATGTGTATTGAAATGACTTAATTAATGCAGGTTTCACATTTTGGATATAGTTTTCTTTTACCCGATTCATACCTTACCTCCTACTTTTCCAAGACAGTTCCGGATTTTTTAGCAAATCGAACTTTCTTTCCATTTTCTAATTTTTTTCCAATACGAGTTCTTTCATTCGTTTTTGGATCGACCAATTGAACATTGGATGCATGGATTGGAGCTTCTTTTTTCACAATTCCACCATCAGGATTGGCATTGGATGGTTTGGTGTGGCGGCTGATGATATTAACACCTTCCACTACAACACGGTTATCCTTCACCAATACTTTTAATACTTTTCCAGTTTTTCCTTTATCGTTACCACTGATAACGATAACATTGTCTCCTTTTTTCACATTCATGATTGTTCCTCCTTCTACAACACTTCCGGAGCAAGAGAAACGATTTTCATGAAATCTTTTTCACGAAGTTCTCTGGCAACCGGTCCAAAAATACGCGTTCCTTTTGGAGTCTTGTCATCACGAATGATGACTGCTGCGTTATCATCAAATTTGATATAGGAGCCATCGCTTCTTCTCATGCCACTTTTGGTACGAACGATTACTGCTTTCACAATATCGCCCTTTTTAACTTGTCCACCGGGAGTGGATGCTTTCACAGTTGCTACAATAATATCGCCAATATTAGCATATTTGCGTCTGGTGCCACCCAAAACTTTAATCGTTAAAATTTCTTTAGCACCTGAGTTATCGGCGATTAATAATCTTGATTCTTGTTGTATCATTATTAATTCCTCCTTAGATGCTTACTGCTTTTGTAACGATTTCTAACAAACGGAATCGTTTTGTTTTGGATAATGGTCTGGTTTCCATTATTTTCACTGTATCACCTACGCCGGCAAGATTGTTTTCATCATGGACAGCATACTTTTTAGTATACAGTACCCGTTTTCCATATAACGCATGACGGCGATATGTTGTAATAGATACTTGGATGGTTTTATCTCCCTTAGCGGAAGTAACAGTTCCAAGATAAACTTTTCGATTATTTCTTTCCATAAAACCCTCCACTTCTACTTAAGCGCATTGGCACGTTCTGTAAGAATGGTCTTCATACGTGCAATCTGCTTCTTGTTTTTGTTGATTTGAGCAGTGTTTTCCAGTTTCCCAACTGCTGCTTGGAAACGCAGATTAAACAACTCCTGTTTTAGTTCTAAAATGGTTTTTTCAATAGTGGCAGCATCCATTTTTCTAATTTTATCGGCTTCCGATTCTTTATTGATTACTTTAACTTCTTCCACTTTTTTCTTAGGCATATTACTCACCACTAACTTCCTTTGTCACTATTTTTGTCAGAACTGGTAATTTTGAAGCAGCTAAGCGAAGAGCTTCTCTTGCAATAGCTTCATCTACTTCTCCAATTTCAAACATAACGGTTCCCTTTTTCACAACGGCTACGAAATGATCCGGATTACCTTTTCCACCACCCATACGGACTTCCAGAGGTTTTCTGGAAATACCCATGTGGGGGAATACTCTAATCCATACTTTTCCTAAACGTTTCATATAACGTGTCATTGCAATACGGGCAGCTTCGATTTGTTGGGCAGTAATCCATGCACCTTCCAGTGCCTGTAATCCAAATTCACCAAAATCAACCGCTTTTGCACCTTTTGCTTTTCCTTCATAGCTTACGCGATGAGGTTTACGGTAACTTGTTCTTTTAGGCATCAACATAATTATTTAGCCTCCTTTTTTGCTGGCAGAACTTCTCCTTTACAAATCCATACTTTCACTCCAAGTTTACCATAAGTAGTTTGAGCTTCTGCGATTGCATAATCAATATCGGCTCTTAAAGTGTGTAGTGGAACTGTACCTTCGGAGTATCCTTCGCTACGGGCCATTTCGGCTCCGCCCAAACGTCCTGAAATCAATGTTTTAATTCCTTTTGCTCCTGCTTTCATTGACATTTGAATTGCTTTTTTCTGTGCACGACGGAAAGAAGCACGGTTTTCCAAATCATCAGCGATTTTACGGGCAACCAAAGCTGCATCCAAATCAGGATTTTTAATTTCAACAACGTTTAAGAATACTGTTTTACCAGTCATTTTTTGTAATTTATCAACCAATTGGGCTTTCACAGATCCTTCACGGCCAATAACCACACCCGGTTTGGCAGTATGAACTGTTAGAACCACTTTTGTTTTTACTCTTTCAATTTCAATACGGGATACTTGTGCTTTTTTGTAATAGGCCTGTACTTCCTGACGGATTTTTAAATCTTCGTGTAAAAGAGCAGGAACTTCAGCTTTGCTGGCATACCATTTTGAATCCCAATCGCGTATAATTCCCAATCGCATTCCGATTGGATTAACTTTTTGTCCCATCTATGGTTCCTCCTACTCTTTTTCTTCCAGAACAATCGTAATGTGACTTGTTCTTTTTAGAAGTGAATTTGCACTGCCTTTGGCACGTGGCAAGTATCTTTTCATTGTAACGCCTTCGTCAACGAAAGCTTTCTTTACATATAATAGTTTTTGATCCATTTTATTATTGTTGACAGCATTTGCCACTGCAGACCGTACGACCTTTTCAACAACCATGCTTGATCCTTTTGGAGTCAAACGAAGGATGGATAATGCTTCACCGACTTTTTTGCCACGAATAAGATCGACAACCAAACGCACTTTCCTAGGAGCAATTCTTACTGTCTTAGCTACTGCTTTAACTTCCATTTATTTGCCTCCTACTTCTTTGCTGTTGCAGTTGCAACTTTTTTATCTTTTCCATGTCCACGGTAAGTTCTTGTCGGTGCAAATTCACCAAGTTTATGTCCTACCATATCTTCTGTTACATAAACAGGGACATGTTCTTTTCCGTTATATACAGCGATTGTAAGTCCGATAAATTCTGGAAAGACTGTTGATCTTCTTGACCAAGTTTGGATTACTTTTTTGCTGTTTGCTGCTTGAGCAACTTCTACTTTTTTCATTAAATGATCATCACAAAATGGTCCTTTTTTCAATGAACGAGCCATAATTACCTCCTCTAATTATCCGTTACGGCGACGAACAATAAGTTCAGTCGATTTTTTCTTACGATTACGTGTTTTTGCTCCAAGAGCAATTTTACCCCAAGGGGTCATCGGTGCTTTTCTTCCAACAGGAGCTTTTCCTTCACCACCACCATGGGGGTGATCATTTGGATTCATGACAGAACCACGGACAGTTGGGCGAATACCCATATGACGTGTACGTCCTGCTTTACCGATGGTAACATTCATGTAATCAGCATTACCAACTTCACCAATTGTTGCGCGGCATACGCTTAATATTTTTCTAACTTCTCCGCTCATTAAACGGATTAAAATGTATTTGTCTTCCCGACCCAATATCTGAGCAGATGCTCCGGCACTTCGGATTAACTGTGCTCCGGCACCGGGATGCATTTCAATATTGTGAATAGTTGTTCCAACAGGAATTTTTTCCAAAGGAAGGCAATTCCCCACTTTGATATCAGCATCAACACCGGATACAATTTTTGTACCGACAGTAATTCCTTTTGGAGCAATGATATAACGTTTTTCGCCATCAGCATAAACTACCAAAGCGATATTGGCACTGCGGTTTGGATCGTATTCAATTGTTTTCACAACAGCTGGAATGGTATCCTTGTCCCGTTTAAAATCGATAATACGGTATTTCCTTTTGCTTCCTCCACCTTGATGGCGCACGGTAATACGTCCCTGGTTATTTCGTCCACCCTGTTTGTTTAAGGCGACTAATAAACTTTTTTCCGGGGTATCTGTTGTAATTCCGGTATCCACCAAGCGTGACATATTGCGACGGCCATTGGTTGTAGGTTTATAAAATTTTACAGGCATGGTGAACCTCCTATACTTCGAATACGTCTAATTTTTGTCCTTCAGCAAGTGTAACAATTGCTTTACGGACGGCAGGACGTAATCCTTCATATTTGCCGACTTTTCGTTCTTTTTTACGAACATTAATAATGTTTACAGCAGTAACTTTTACTTTGAATAATTCTTCCACTGCATTTTTCACTTCAATTTTATTGACACCCTGCATTACTTCAAAAGTGTATTTTCGTTCTTCGACCAATTTGGTTGATTTTTCAGTAATTAAAGGACGTTTAACAACATCGTATGCGTTTTTCATTATTTCAAATCCTCCTCATACTTTTTAATCACTTCTTGGGTAGCAACATACATATCCGCATTGATTAAATCATAAACACTTAAATGATCTTTTGTCTGAATGTAGACATTGGGAATATTTCTTCCGGCAAGAACCAAGTAAGGATCTTCTTCCAGGGTAATAACGACTACTTTCTTGTCGTATGCATTTAAGTTCTTTAAAATTTCAACCATGTTTTTGGTTTTGAATTCCTGTAATTCCAGTTTGTCTACTACAACCAAGCGTTTATTTTGGAAACGGTCAGTCAATAATGATTTCAAAGCCAATTTCACAACTTTTTTGTTTACTTTCAAGGTATATGTTCTTGGAGTTGGGCCAAAAACAACACCACCGCCACGCCACTGTGGAGAACGGATGGAGCCTTGACGGGCACGTCCTGTTCCTTTTTGACGCCATGGTTTTCTACCGCCACCTCTTACTTCAGTGCGCGTTTTTGTTTTATGTGTTCCTTGTCTCATTCCAGCACGTTGTGAATTGATAACGTCATACACCACTTGCATGTTTGGTTCAATAGCAAACACATTTTTATTTAAGTTCATTTTACCAACTTCTGCACCGAGTTGGTTGAATACTACAATACTAGGCATTTGTATTTCTCCTTTCCAATTAAGCTAGTGCCGCTGGATTAATACCGGGAGTGGCAGCTTTTACCCCATTTGAAATAACGACAAATGAATTCTTCGCTCCGGGTACATTCCCTCTGATTAACACAACATTCTTTTCTAAGTCTACTTTTACTACTTCCAGATTTTGAATGGTAACTGTTTCGCCACCCATTCTTCCCGCCATTTTCTTTCCTTTACGAACACGTTGGGAATTTCGTTCACCCATTGATCCGATACCACGATGATATCCGGAACCGTGAGCCATTGGTCCACGGGCGAAATTGTGACGTTTAATAGCACCGGAATATCCTTTACCTTTGGATGTTCCTGTAACATCAACGATTTCTCCTTCACCAAATATATTAGCTTTAACCTCTTGGCCTACTTCAAATGCCATCATTTCTTTCCCAGCAATTTCTTTTACGAAGCGCTTAGGGTTGGTATTGGCTTTTGCAGCGTGCCCAATTTCAGGTTTTGTGACATTTTTCTTGTCCGCATAACCTAATTGAATGGATTCATATCCATCTGTTTCCATCGTTTTCTTTTGCATTACTACATTGGGAGTCACTTCTATTACAGTAACAGGTACCAAGACTCCTTCTGGAGTAAAAATTTGAGTCATTCCGACTTTTTTACCTAAGATTCCTTTGGCCATGAGTTTCACCTCCTATTCACTCACTATTTTAAAATGATATCCACACCGGACGGTATTTCCAAATGAACCAATGTGTCCATTGTCTTTGGAGTGGTTACCACGATGTCGATTAGTCGTTTGTGGGTTCTTCTTTCGAACTGTTCACGACTGTCTTTGTACTTATGAGGTGAACGGATGACCGTAAAGACCTCTTTTTCTGTAGGCAGGGGGATGGGACCGGATACAATAGCTCCTGTCTTTTTCGCAGCTTCTACAATTTTCTTGGCCGATTCATCAATTAATCGGTGATCGTAAGAAACAAGTTTAATTCTTAACGATTGTTTTGCCATTTTTACTTTCCTCCTTTTGCATCAATGTGCCTGTTTGCGATTTATGAATTACCTGATAACACGGAGTATAGGCAACTCAACCGTGCGTTTCAGCAACCTCATAAATCGAAGCTCTGATTAGAGCCTTGTATATTTTACCACAAAACAATTAAAAAAGCAAATATTTTTTCATCTTTTTTTGAAAAAATACTTGCTTGTTTTTTATTTTAAAATGGTCGAATAAACTTTGGTTGTATTCACTGTATCATAGGTAACATCCACAGAGTAATTCAACAGGGTGGTTGTTCCTTTGTTTAAAGCAATTTGACCCTTCGTATTTAGAATTGCGGTTTGGGTATGCCAGATAAAACTGACATTCTGTAATTCTTCAAGGGCGAATTTTTCCATCGAAACAAGATCCAAAAATGTATTCCAGTATTCGGTTCTGCGCAGTGTCAGCGGGCAGTCTTTCCCACTGAAATTGTTATGCTGCATTACCCGGTCAACATCCAACCCATTGTCAACCAATAATTTTGCGACCAGTTTGGCCAGCAAACGCTGGGTTGTTCCATAATCGGTACCTGCATTGACCGCTGATTCGATTCCGATAGAATTGCGGTTTCCACCGTGATTGGAAATTTTTCCGTAATCGGTATTAAAATAAGAACGGTTCATCCAGTAATTGCCGTTTTCCCCGATAGTGGTGTAAATACCCGATGGTGTAATGTCTTTTGTAGAGAGGGTTCGGCCGTCACTGGTTGGTGCTTTAATGGTTGTTTTGACGCCGTTTAAAGCAAAATAGCCATCTGTTGTTATGGTTTGTTTGGGATAGGCTGCTCCGGCTACAACATTTGTATCCACCAATTCAAAAGCTCTTGCTCCGTCACCGGCATGCCATGCTACTTCATCATTTGGAATGGAGTGATAGGCTCCCTTGTCATCAATCGAATAATGCCAGGAAGCAGAAAAACCATTTGTGAGAATATTGGCATGGGTTTGGGCACCTGCAGTGGAATTATTGTTGGCGGTGTCGTGAATGGTCACAAATTCAACACTGTAGAGTTTGGTCCCCGGTCTGCTGGAGTCAGGTTTCACACTTCTTAAAGCAATAATCTGTTCGACAACAGGAGTCGGATTCGAATCGTAAAAAGGAATATAATTATAATATTGGTTGATATTCGAGTAATAAGTAAAGGATAAGCGATCAATTTCACTGACGGCAATGGCATCCAGAAAACTGTTTACTTTTTCGGTCAGGGTTGTAACAGGACTTGCTTTGACGATGACATCAAAACGACTCCTTGTCATCAAATCATCAATCCTGATCTCCGCATAAAGAGTCAGGTACCGATCAAATGCATATTGACGGACCACTCCGCTGGAACTGATTACATCCGGATTGCTTGCAATCCAATCAATGGTTGCGCCGTATTTTTCATCTTCGCTGGGAAGCGTCAATGCAGAATCAATGACACGGTTCGGTAAATAATTTTCTTCAATCCAGGCTCCGATTTCATTTGCTTTTTCAATGAACGGTACTCCCTGAACAATTACGTCTTTTGTAAACACTTGACTGTCCTCTCCAAAATGAATTTCATATGTAATTGTCAACGGCATATTGTCAACCGGCTGAGTATAAATTCCCTCATTGGAGAAAATGGATTCATCCGATGAAGTCCAAGTTATTTCGTATCCGGGATAAATATTCAGTCGAACATCATAATCCCTTGTAATGTATGCACTGAACTGTTTTTCAAATTCAAGAGCAACATCCTCCAAAGTCAGAGCCGATACCGTTACAACGATAAATTCCTGCTTTGCTTTGCTGTTCAGGGTAACGGTATATTCCAAAATTGCTTCGCTGACACCACTTTCCAAATGGATTGTACCGTCGGCATCCACTACATCCTCATCAAAAGATGTCCATTGAATAATGCCTCCCAATTCAGGGTGTGTCGAAGGCAATACAATGTCTTCCCTTGTATATTCCGGCACCTGAGTTTGAACCCAGGTAGTGATTTCATTTAAAGTTAGAATCGTTTCATCTGCCTGTGGAGCAGCGGAACAACCGGCCAACAGTCCAATCAAACCGATGGCAACAAAAGTGAATAAGGCTTTTAATCTCATAATTCCTCTCTTTCCCAATTTCCCTTCTTAAATTATACAACAAACAGAAGTAAAATGAAAGCATTTTAATTCCCGGTTTTAGGTTGGCTTAAGATTACCACAGGTTATTGTATATAAAGGAAATTTGAATGGCAAAATAGAGAAACGTGAAATGAACAAGCAGGGAAATAATCGTTAAAAATGCCTGGCGGCGGAAATTGTATTTCATGCGCCATAAAAGAAGCCCGACAGTGATATGAATAAAAACAGCAGCGCTGATTACGATAATCCATTCCGCCATCGCTTCTTCAATAAGAGCCTGCTGGAACTTGATAAACCCAGCCAATTCCAACAGAAGGAATCCTCCCATCGGAAGCAGATGATGAAAAGAAAACTGATTTTCTTTTTCCTGAAAACAGGCAAAGAGCCCCCAAACGAGCAATAACAGGGGTCCGACAAGAAAAGTAATCAGAAAAACGATAAAGGTAATATCATAGATTACTTCATTTTTGGGAAGAAAAATGGACAGATATAACAGAGCAATGTCTGCTGTCCATCCAATCAAAATGATTTTCTTTTTATTCATGAAAAATTCCTTTTACTCTTTTTAATTTTTCGATAATTTTTAAAGAATACGGGCACCGCATCTCACATAATCCACATTCAATGCAGGCATCGACTTTCACCGCAAGGGTTTGATAGCGTTCTTTGGCCCATTCTTTCAAATCATAACGCCTGTAATATCCTTCAAACAAAAATGCTGCCGGTATATCTATGCCTACACTGCAGGGCAGGCAATATCCACAGCGATGGCAAAAGTTCCCCTCCAGTTCCCGTTTGAGATGATACATATACTCTTCTTCGGCCTGGGTAAACGGGCCTTTTCTACAGACCGCATTTTCTTTTACCTCTTCAATGGTAGCCATTCCCGGAATGACGATATCCACATCCTCATTTTGGAGGATGAACTTCAGGGAACAGGTTGCTTTTTCAATCACACCGCCGGCCAGTGGTTTCATCACTATCGTACCAATGCCTTTTTTATGAGCCTGCTGGAAAAGGGTTTCTGCATCCTGTTCCAAAAAATTATAGGGAAACATGATTGTTTCTGTTTTTCCTTCCCGAATAATTTTGTTCATTAAAGAAAAGCTGTGGGAAGTAATTCCGATATGATGGATGAAGCCGGCCTGTTTTGCTTCTTCCAGTGCTTTCCATGCTCCCGAATAATCTTCATTTGCCTTGATGTTATGAATCTGATACAAATCGATCCATGTCGTCTGAAGGTTGTTTAGGCTGGTCTGGATATCTTCCTTCATACCTTCATATGTTCTTTTCAGCGATTTAGTCGCTAAAACGAACTGATCCCTGCGGCCAACCAGTGCTTTTCCAATCATTTCTTCACTGGAAGTATATGCTCTGGCTGTATCGACAAATTGAATACCTTGCTTCTGCATCTCATCAAACAGTGCACATACATCCTGTTCTGTAACACGCTGAATCGGTATTCCACCAAATCCTATCTGATTTACTAAAAGGGAAGTCTTTCCCAAACGTCTCATCTTATCACCAATTGTATTATATCAATCCTGGACCAATAAAGCAATAACAAAAACCAACAAAGCATGCTTTGTTGGTCTGTTCCTTATTTTTTCACAAAAACCCGGGTTTTGATATCCTGAAACGTCTTATCTTCATCCGGAGCCGTTGCTTTTCCAAACGGCATCTGCGCCATTAATTTCCATTCTGCAGGAAGCTCAAAACGCTTTTTTACCGCTTCATCAATCAACGGATTATAATGTTGGAGGGAAGCACCAAGTCCTGCTTCCGCCAGAGCTGTCCATACTGCAAACTGAACCATTCCGGCACTTTGATTGCTCCAGACCGGAAATACTTCTTTATACAGTGGGAAATCTTTCTGCAGGCCTGAGACAACCGCCTGATCTTCAAAAAACAAAATGGTACCGTATGCCTGATCAAAAGCATTCATTTTCTTTTGGGTGCCGGCAAACTTATTTGCTGGAACAATCGCTTTTAGGGTTTGGGTTGTAATATCCCACAATTGATGGTGGGCTTCCTGAAACAGGATAACAGCACGTGCACTTTCCGAATGAAAGGCGGAAGGAACATGTTGAACAACCTGTTCCACCAATTCATTGATCTGCTCTTCCGATAAGGGTGATGTATTGGTTAGTTCGTAACGCGAACGACGCATTTTAATCATATCGATAAAATTTTTATTCATTTTTTTTATTCCTTTCTTTTTCTTCCATTATAGCACAGAAAAAAAGATAAGGGGTTTTTTTGCTTTAAAATGGACAGGGAGCATGAATCGTGAACGGTTGGTTGGAAAGAAAAGGAATAAACTTCATTTCCAGGCAATGGAGATGGAGTCGGGAAGCGGGGTTTCCCCCATACAGCCTGTCTCCTATAATCGGTGAAC
>JAQUYJ010000150.1 GCA_028691905.1 Bacilli bacterium | reverse complement strand
GGTTGAAGAAGAAGCAAATGCCGAGCAGATCTTGCAGCAGGTTAAGCAGATAGGAACAAATACGGCTTTGCTGTATGCCATGGATAAGGAACTGGCGGCAAGAGTATTTGTAAATCCGTTTCCGGCAAAAACAGCCGCAAATTAAAAAAAATTATAAATTATTTCGCCGGAAATTAATATTTCCGGCGGAATTTTATTTTTATTTCAGCAGATTGTTTTATGTTTTTTTTTATATTAAAATAGTCGGAGTAATTAAAAAAACAGTAAAAGAACCGTATGGAAAGAAAAATAGATTTTAACGTTATAATAAACAGTTTCATAATACTTCTTCCGATTAACATTTTCATTATGTTTATGATAACGCTTTACAGATTTATTTTTTTTCTGTATTTTGCCGATTTTACCGAAATAGCGTCTTTAAAATTATACGTTTTAAAAGCATTTTGGATGGGATTCAGATTTGATTTGTCCGTTCTTGCTTATATAAATTTTCCGATTACGCTTATCCTTATAGCATGTCTTTTTTTGAAAAAAAACCGGTTTTTTAAATGGTCGGTTTCTTTTTTCAGATATTATTACGGTATAATATTTTCGCTTTTATTTTTTGTAATTTTTTTTGATTTCGGTTTTTTCTCGTATTTTAAAGACCACTATAATTTTTTAATTTTCGGTTTTTTTGAAGACGATACTTTTGCGCTTATAAAAACAATTCTTGCCGATTACAGAGTTTATATAGCGCTGGCTCTTTTTGGTTTGGTTTGCACAGCTGTATATAAATTCACATTCTGGACTTACCAGTCTTTGAAGCTGAAAGAAAGAATTATAAATTCCGTTTATTGGAAAAAGCCTGCAAAAATTTGTGCATTAATTTTTATAATAGCCGCAAATTTTATGGCGGCAAGAGGTTCATTATCAATGTTTCCTCTGGGTTTGTTTTATGCTCAGATTTCGCCGAATTATTTTATAAATAAACTATGCGTAAATCCCGTTCATTCTTTGGCAGACACCGTCTATTTTAAAATTAAAAATTCAAAAAATCAGATGAATCTTAAAGAGTTTTTCGGATATAAAGACGAGACTTCTCTTTTAAATGATTTAAAAATTCTTCCGTCAAACGAATATGTGTCAACGCTTGAACAGCTGTATGTTAAAAAAACGCGTTCAGATAATAAATTCCTTGAAACAGCAAAGCCGAACGTCATTCTTATCGTTATGGAAGGTTTCGGAGAAATGCCGGTTTTAAACAACAGTCCGCGTTTTGACGTTATGGGCGAATTGAAACAGCATTTTGAGCAGGATAGCGTATTCTATAATTTTCTTCCCGCGGGTTTTATAACTATACACGGAATAGAATCCATAGTTTTAAATATTCCTCAAAGACCTCTTTCAAACCAGATAACTCAGACACCCGATTCTTTTAAGTATTTTGCATCTTCCGCGGCTCTTCCTTATAAAAATGCGGGTTATGATACCATCGCGTTATACGGTGGCAGCATGACATGGAGAGACCTTGAATCTTTTTTTAAAGTTCAGGGTTTTGAAGAAGTTATAGGAGAAGGCAATATAGACGCAAAGCCTCAAGACAGGCATGAATGGGGGATAAACGACGATAAATTTTTTGAACTTATACGCAGATATCTTTCCGATAAAACCGACGGCCGGCCGAAATTTATTTTTGCTATGTCTACCGGAACTCATCCTCCTTATAAAAAACCGGAAAAATATATTCCTTTAACACTTGAAATACCGGACAACATAAAAAAGATGATGTCTTCAAAAGATTTAAATGACAGAGGCATTTTTGAACTGTACCAGTTTGCAAACCGCGAGCTTGCAAAATTTATTTCATATGTTAAAAACTCCGAATTTGCCCAAAATACGATTATAGCCGTAACAGGCGATCATAACCTCAGAGAGCTTTCAAATTACTCTAAGGAAGATATGTTTTTAAGATATGCGGTTCCGTTTTATCTTTATATACCGAAGCAGTTGAAACCTAAAAATATAAATACGGATATCAGCGCTTCCCATATGGATATAATGCCGACGCTTTATAATTTATCTCTTTACAATTGTCAGTATCAGGCTTTGGGGAACGATCTGCTGAATGTAGGTGCAAATGTTTCTTTCAACATAGACGGTCTTGCAATAGAAGGAAAAGATGCCGTCAAATATAATATTTCAGACGGGACAATAGAATCTTTTGCTTTTGACTCCGTCACAAAAAAACTTACTCCCGCTCCTGAAACGGCTAAACATAAAGCTTTAGGCAGATATTACAAAGCCTTCATGTCTTTAGGTGATATTTTTGTTAAATCTCAAAAATAAAATTTAATATTGCATTTTATTTTTTATAATAAAGCGTAATATCCGTCGGAAATGTAACGTATTGACATTTTTTTTATATTGTTGTATATTAGTATATGCAAATATTGTAATATGTGCATAATTGAAAATGGGAGGATTTGAAAATGCTTAAATTTGCACCGCTTGTCGTAATAGCAGTTTTAGTTGCATGGGCCGGTTTGTTCGGATGTCCTTTTTCAAAATGCAGCGTATCCGAAGCAGCAGAAAAAAAACAAATAAAAGAGCAGAAAGGAGGCAATACAATGTCAAAAGTAATTGAATTAAGAGATGAAGATTTTGATCAAGAAGTTTTAACTGCGACAAGTCCGGTAATAGTTGATTTTTTTGCTACATGGTGCGGGCCGTGCAAAATGC
>JAQUYJ010000149.1 GCA_028691905.1 Bacilli bacterium | reverse complement strand
ATGATCGCTCCCTCCTAAGCTGGCTGGGGATTGCTTTGTTTGATTTGAGCTCGCCTTTGAACCAGATAATGATGCATGTTCACCGCAAATAGATAATAAACGACAGGCATAACGGGATATGTATAGCGGAACCTTACATTCAGCAGTAGGAAGAACAACAGGTAGGCCATGCATAACATGAAAATCTCAAAATGCTTTTTATTGTATTTTTTGGTCAGGAAAAATACCATCAGATAAATGCAAAAATTGAACAGGAACAACGGCCCTGCGATGTAAAGCCTGCCGATACCTCCGAACAAGTTAAAGAAATTCATCCCAATATTCGCCGCCACGATCTCAGGATGCTGGATCAGATAGCGGGCCATGTCTATGTTGGTTTTCCCTTCCTCCGCCAGGATTCTTTGCATTTCCGGATATGAGTAATCACGGACCACACTGGCTGGATAGTCCGCATTGCTCAGTTCCGCCTCGCCACTGAAAACTTCTTTTATTATCTGCTTCTGCCGCAGGCCATTAAATAGAACAATGGAAAGTTCTGGCATACCTTCAGTATCATCCGAAGATAACTGATTAAAGACCCAGTAGTTACCGAATAAAGAGAAGATCAAGATTGTGGTCAACAGGTACCTTTTCTTTAATAGCACCCTGATAGAGGCGTAGATGGCCAGGGTCCCCAGGGCGGGTTTCATTTGGGAAATGAAAAAGAAGCAGCCAAAAAAGACAAGATACTCGTGCCACTTGTGGATTCGATCCCAAGCCAACTGATATATCATGTAAACCAAAACTGGCAGGATAAAAATTTCCGAGCTAGGTTTGAAGACATAATAGAACAGCAGGGGAAACATGAATACCAAATATGTTATCCTCTTTTCCGTGCTGTCCTGGCTGTATAGCTTTCTGATGATCATCAGCGCGGTAAAGTAGAACAAAAACCTGAATGTCAACGCGACATAAGGATGCCAGTCAACGGGGAAGAACCGGTACCAACTTAGGATTGCATAATTCATCCAGCCGCCGCCGTTTTGGAAAATGGCTCCATTTCCCAAAACCGCGTGAGTATAGTAACCGTCATCAGCACTAGCCATGAATTGAGCGGACACGCCCAGGACATAGCGGAGGATAATGAACAGAGCCACGAATTCCACTAAGAGCAGCAGACCAAGCTTGAGATCGTACTTTGGGAAAGAGAAAAAAGTCTTGATTTTGACGATGTTCATGTCAGCGCACCTTTTTATTCCATTGATTAATTATCTGACTTCATCCTCTTACCAAGGTGTCAGTGTTATTGAGCTTTGTTCTTTTCATCTTTAAGGTGATCAATAATCCCGCGGCCAGAAAGATCATGATCTCGCCAACCAGAAACCACAGCCGGCTGAATGCCGAAAGGGTGACGATCTCCTGAGGGGAGGTCAGATGGCCGGCCAGTAACAATCCCAAGGCTCCTTCTCTCACGCCCAGACCACCGGGAGCCAGAAGAAGCAAGGTACCCGCAGATGACCCCAGAGGCAGGACGAATCCCCCCTCAAACGGTAACGGATAACCGAGACTTTTCGCCAATAGATAAAAAGAAATTGACCAGGATATCCAGATCAACACAAGGCTGAGAATCAATCCGGGAGAGATTGACCTGATAAACGGCGGCAGCCATTTCCTGGTAAACTTGTACCTCTGAACAAAACCCGCATTGCGGATCTTGTCTTTGTAGCCAAAAAACAAAACGATGACAACTATGGTAATGATAATGAACACAGCGACAAGGGACATTTTCAAATATGGGGTCAAACCAATTAGACCGATAAAAGCTCCCAAGGCTAAGTTTAAAACCTGCAGAAGCGTGGCCAGCAAAGAAACCTGGATTATCGGAGCACCCGTCGACTGTGACACCCTCCCGCTCATACCGGTGATGACCCATACTTTGCCCGGAATGTATTTTCCAAACACCGCGATACCGACAGATTCAATGGCTTCTCTCATTGAGATATGGATTGAGTTGTTACGTAAGATCTGAAGCCAACTGAAACAGTCAAACCCGTATCCCACCGCAAGCATGAGCAAAGATGCGGCAAACCAATACCAGTTTATGGTATCTGGCATTCGTAGTAAATTGTTGGCTAGCAGATACCTTACCAGGAAGATGAGCGAGATAACGATCAGGGTATTGGTAAAATACCTTAATTTACCCTTTAAAAGTTTTTTCATTCTTCCCTTAAAATCCATATTGGGTAAGCCTTTCTTGCATGATCTTCTTGAATTTGCTCTCTGAGTAATTATGCCGGACAAGTTCTGCCAAGTCTCTCTTTACGACCGCAGGCGTGCCTGCAGCCATTACAAATGGGGGAATGGATTTGGTTACCACACTACCAGCGGCTATTATGGATCCTTCACCTATGGTTACTCCTGGCAGGATTATAGCTCGTATGGAAATCTCAGCATTGTCTTTAATGACAACTGGAGAGATGTATGACTTCCCAACCTTCGCATGGTAGCTCATGGGTTTGTTATGCACCAGGATCATATTGTCCCCATCTATGGATACTCCATTTCCGATCTTCACATAATACGGGTACACTTCATCAATCCACACATCTGGCCCGAAATGTACTTTCTCCCCTATCTTTACACCTCTCAACCTGTGCAATGCCACGCGCATACTGCTGATCGGCGCTTTCCAGGCATGTTTATGGCATATTTTGTCTTTAAGCACAGTAACTATGAAACATATAATTGGAAACAGGCTTTTATATCCATGGTA
>JAQUYJ010000148.1 GCA_028691905.1 Bacilli bacterium | reverse complement strand
TACTCATATATTCGTATATTTTTGTTATCGGAACATGCGTATATCCCGCCGGACCGCCTCTTGTCATTGAATATATCAAATCAAATATCTGCATAGAACCTAATATAGTTAAAATAGTTACTATGGTAAATACCGGTATCATGCAGGGAAAGGTTATATGTTTAAACTGCTGCCATTTATCCGCTCCGTCAACTTCTGCAGCCTCATAGAGTTCATTTGGAATAGTCTGAAGTCCCGCAAGCAATATAATAAATCCGTAGCCGAAACCTTTCCACATATGAACTATGGCAACAGACGACAACGCGGTTTTAATTTCGGAAAGCCATGCGAAATCTTTAAAATTGTCAAATCCGAGCGATATAAGCCAATGATTTAAAATTCCGAAATTTCCGTCATATACGAATTTCCATATCAAACCTACTACTACTCCGGATAAAACCGGCGGAAGAAAAAATATAACTCTGTATATGTTCTCTCCTCTGATCTGTCTGTTAACTAAAAGAGCAAGCAATAAAGCCAAACCGTTTTGCAGCGTAAGAGCAAGCAAAGTAACATATCCGGCATTTAACATTGACTTCCAAAAAGCCGGATTATTGAACAATATATCTTTATACTGCGCGAAACCGATAAAAACCATTTCTTTATCTATACCGTTCCATTGAAAAAAACTCAATTGGAAAGTTCTCAAAAGCGGATAAAAATTAAATACCAAAAACAAAATTAATGCCGGCAGTATAAACACCATATTAACCGTTTTTTCTTTCGGCGTTATGTTCATTTTTTTGCCTTTTCCTGTCTGATTTTTTCAGCCTGAACTTCATCAGCCGCCTGTTTCGGAGTTTTTTCACCTATCATAACGGACTGCAGATTTATATTTATGTAATTTACAACCTGCCATGCTTCCAATTTCGGCAGATTTTCAAAAGTATTTGCTATGCTTTCGGAAAATGTTTTTAAAACATCCGGCAAATCCTGGGCGCTTTCTTTGTTTGAAGGGATGTTCAAAGTTTCTTTAGACAAAAAAGACTGCTGAGGTCTCAGAGTAAGCCACTTTAAGAAAGCTATCGCTTTATCTTTATTGGGAGACATTGCGTTAACAAACATAGCCGAACCGTCTCCGCCGAATATTAATAAAGGATATTTAGCGTCAGGAAGCTGAGGCGGAGCCATAACTCCGTAATTCAAATTCGGATTCATTGACTTATAAACATTGACGCCCCATGAACCGTTAAATGTCATTCCCGCTCTTCCTGTTGCAAACGTTCTTTCTGCGTCTTTATTTACCATTGTAACCATCCCGGACGCAAACATTTTATTCTCTCTCATTTCGTTTAACAGTCCGAATATTCTTACCCATCTAGGGTCATTATATGCTATTTTACCGTCTATGGTGTCTAAAATTCCTTCTTTGCCGAACAATTCCCACTGATAAGATGCGGCAAAAGCCCCTATTAGCCATGCTTCCCCGAATCCGCTTACAAAAGGCTGTATATTAGCCGCTCTTAATTTTTTACCGGCTTCTATAAATTCAGCCCATGTTTTGGGAGGATTATTCGGGTCAAGCCCGGCCTGCGCAAATAAATCTTTGTTGTAATATATCATAAGAGAGCTGACATCAAGAGGCACTCCGTAATAACCGGGTTTTACATCCCATTCATTGCCTTCGGCGAATCTGTTTTGTTCAAGCGATTTTTCAAAGAAAACATCTTTCCAGCCTGAATTCATTTCATCGGTTAAATCAGCGATAAATCCTGCTTTTATATATGAAGCAAGTTCTCTTTTATCACTCAATGGATTGAATATATCCGGCAAAAGCTGTCCGCTTGCGGCTGCCGTTATTTTATTTTTATAAACATCAGTGGGAGCATATGTTTCAAAAACGACTTTCACGCCGGTTTCATTGAAATATTTTTCCGAAAGTTTGTCAAAAGCTTCCTGTCTGTCTGTCATCCAGTGCCAAATTTTAACAATATTTTTATCATCTGTTTTTTGTTCTTGTTTTTGTGAACAGCCTGACACAGTCAACGCCAATGCGACAAATAAAACCTGTAAAAACATTAACTTCCTGAACATATATCCCCCAAAATTATAATGATGTTGAAAATTTTAACAAATTTATACATTTACGTCAATTTATTTTACATTATTCAAAAAGCAATATTGCATCTTTTTGGACTGACTAAACTATTAAAATATTTTTACGTCTTTATACTCAGCCGCGGAATGAAAATAATCGTCATATCTAATATAAAAATAAAAAACTGTCATTTTTTCAAAATATATTCTCATTTTAAACAATGCGACAAAATGTAAGCGTATACTGTAAAGGGCGAAGCCCGAGGTATCCGAACGTTTTGGCAACGAAGTATAAAACAAAGCTATTAATTTTTTTCAAAGGGGTTTGAATGAATTTTTGTTTTTATAACAAAGTGAGGTATATCAGGGAGTGTAACGAAGTGGAACGATATATCCGAACATTTGATAAAAACAAAAGATATATTTCCCAACCGGTATTTTCGTTTTAGACGAGACGATAAAATGTAAGCGTATACTGTAAAGGGCGAAGCCCGAGGTATCCGAACATTTTGGCAACGAAGTATAAAACAAAGCTAATAAATTTTTTCAAAGGGGTTTGAATGCATTTTTGTTTTTATAACAAAGTGAGGTATATCAGGGAGTGAAACGAAGTGGAACGATATATCCGAACATTTGATAAAAACAAAAGATATATTTTCCAATCTGTATTTTCGTTTTAGACGAG
>JAQUYJ010000147.1 GCA_028691905.1 Bacilli bacterium | reverse complement strand
TTTACCATGGCAGGTTGTTCAACCCCATACCCAAGGCAATAGACCAATGATTAATGTTGGACTATATATTGAGGGAACCATATCCACAAGTGATCCACGGGGGACAGGAGCAATGTATCATAACATTAATGCAAGCAATGTGACAATTTTTAGTCGTCATTTATATGGATATCAAGGATATCGCTGGGGCTACGAACGATATGGAGTTATTCAGGTAAATAGTAAAGGAAAAATAATTGAAAATTTTGACGGTGCTTTATTAGAGTCAGGAACAAACATTACATTAAGCCCAGGTGATTTTTTACTTACTTTATTTGAAGCGGATCGCAATGCGCTGGGAACTGCTGATGATTCTTTTAGTCAAAGCAAAGAATTTGCTGTTGGAAAAATATTAAAAATAAAGCGCACAGATCAATTCATTTATTTTGGATAATGAAAATTGATATTTTACTTTTTAAAGAAAATATGATATAATAAAGAATGGATAAAACCAATCGGAACCTCCGATTAGAAAGGAACAAAAATGAATATTTTAGCATTTGTCAAACCAAAAAACGAAGTAGTATTCATATATGATGATGAGACAATTCAAGATGCATTAGAACGACTTGAAAGCCATCGTTTTACATCCATTCCCATTTTAAACAGGGAAGGAAATTATGTAGGAACATTAACTGAAGGTGACTTGCTTTGGCATATTAAAAATGAATATCGTTTTAATGTGAAAAAAGCAGAAAAAATGCCTGTTTCCAGTATAGGACGAGTAAGAGATTATGTATCGGTTAATATCGATGCAAAAATGGATGAATTGATTCTAAAAGCAACCACAGAAAACTTCGTCCCAATTGTTGACAATCACAATTTATTTATTGGAATTGTTACCAGAAAAAATATTATTGATTATTTCTTTGAACACAATTTCATTGTATTATAATAGAGTGGCATTCGCCACTTTATTTGTAAAGAAAAGAGGGGAAGTATGAATATAATGTACCGATTAATGGCAAGAACCATTCAACTTATGTATCGGATTGCTGCACATTTTTTAGATTGGCGGAAGCCGGAACTGATTATTAGCGAAGATAGTATGGCTATACTCGCAAAATTACTAAAAGATAAAAATCTTCGTCCTGTTCTAATTGTTACAGACAAGAAAATTATGGCAATGGGACTCCTTGACCATCTTTTAAATCAGTTAAAGAAAAAAGAGATTGCTTATATTATTTTTGATGAAACGGTACCCAATCCAACAATAGAAAATATTGAAGTCGCAAGAAAAAGATATATAGAAAATGAATGCAAAGCTATTATAGGGTTTGGTGGAGGTTCTGCGATTGATTGTGCAAAAGGTGTAGGAGCAAGAATTGCCCGACCTAAAAAAAGCATCCCCCAAATGAAAGGACAGCTGAAAGTTGGAAAAAAAACACCACCGATTATTGCTATTCCGACAACAGCTGGAACAGGCAGTGAAGCTACACTTGCTGCAGTGGTAACCAATCCCAAAACACAGGAAAAATATGCGATAAATGATGTTCACCTCATTCCCAGTTATGCAATCCACGATCCCTTATTAACCGTAAAACTGCCCGCTCAATTAACAGCGACTACCGGTATGGATGCTTTAACCCATGCTGTTGAAGCTTATATTGGAAAAAGCAATACAAAGGAAACAAAAAAATATGCGATAAAAGCAGTGAAGTTGATTTTTGAACATTTGGAAGAAGCATATTTTAATCCCAGTAATATGGAAGCAAGAAGTAAAATGCTGAAAGCATCTTATTATGCAGGTTTGGCATTTACGAGAGCTTATGTTGGAAATGTCCATGCCATAGCCCATACTTTCGGAGGATTCTACAATGTCCCCCATGGGTTGGCAAATGCAATTATTTTACCTTATGTTCTAACATATTACGGTAAAAAGGTAGACAAACAACTTTCGGAATTGGCTGATTTAGTGGATATCAGACCCCAGGGAAAACAAAAGAAAAGTCAGGCTTTCATTGAAGAAATAAAAAAAATGAACACGAGAATGAAAATAGCGAATAAAATAGAAATAGATTCGAAAGAACAGATAGCGAATATGGTAGAACGGGCATATCAAGAAGCCAATCCTCTCTATCCTGTTCCAAAAATTTTATCTAAAAAAGATTTTACCAATTTATATAATCAAATTATAAAAATAAAATAAGGACTAATATGAAAAAAGAAAGTTTACAGGAAAAATTAGCGAAAAGAAAAATTAAAAGACCGTCCCGGATTCTTTATTTATTGCTTGGATATCTATGGAAAGCACTATATCAAAAAAGATTGAATGTCCATTTCGAGAAAAAAATTGATATTAAGAAATTAAAAGGACCATTCATTGTGATCAGTAATCATGCATCAAGACTGGATTATATTTATACGGGCATTCCATTTCTACCTCATCGGATGAACTATGTCGCTGGATATAACGAATTTTTTCGTTCTCATTTGGCTTTCATTTTTAAACTATTACAAATTATTCCAAAAAAGAACTTTACTCCGGATATCAATACCATAAAACAGATAGCACGTATATTAAGAAAAAAGGGGAAAGTAGTCGTCTTCCCAGAAGGAATGAGTTCTATTTCCGGAACCAATCAGCCAAGTGCAATTGGCAGTGGTAAACTGCTTAAACATTTTAAAGTTCCTGTCTATATTTGTAAAATTGCGGGAGGGTATCTAACAAATACGAAGTATTGTTTGGATGAACGAAGGGGAAAAGTAGAAGTTACGATTGATCA
>JAQUYJ010000146.1 GCA_028691905.1 Bacilli bacterium | reverse complement strand
ACTTTAGTAAGTGGAAATCTACAGCAGCAAGTACCACTTGGCTCAGCTGCAATTGAACCTGTCCTCGAAATGGAAAATTTTACGTTTGCGGGATGGGATCATTCTTTTGACAATATTACCAAGCAAATAACAATAACAGCGCTTTGGGAGTTTTCATTGTTCGAATGGCGTTATAACATTGATATGGACGGCATCATTATTACAGGACTGCAACCGGATTATCAAGAAGAGCATTTGATAATTGAAAGCAGTTATCAGTTTTTGTCTGTTACCGGAATAGATGCAGAAGCTTTTAAAAACGCAACCTTCATAAAATCAGCTACCATAGCAAAAACCATCAAGAATATTGGTTATAATATATTTATGGGCTGTACTTCACTGGAAGAAATCACATTACCGTTTAAATACGGGCCAAATGATCCGGGGAATTTACAACCAATGGCATACCTGGCCTACTATTTCAATGAAATACCCAGTTCATTAAAAAGAGTTACTGTTCAAGAGGGAATAACAAGAATTCCAGCATGGATGTTCAACGATTGCCAACATATAGAAGGTATTGTCCTTCCGGATACAATTACTCATATTGAAAAGAATGCTTTTATGAACTGTTTTGAATTGGTTTCGGTTACGCTTCCCGATTCGCTGGAACAGATTGCTGATGAAGCATTCCGTTCCTGTTATAAATTGTCAGCTATTACCCTTCCTTCCGGTTTAAAGGGATTGGGATATGGTGTGTTTCAAGATAATTCAAGCTTGATTTCCATTGTTCTTCCCAATCAAATAACAGTTATTGGAAACAAATTGTTTGCTGGCTGCAGTAAACTGCAGGAAGTAATCTTTTCAAACCAAATAACCAGCATTGGGGTAGAAGCCTTTTCTGGATGCAGTAAACTTGTTGAAGTCGGACTCCCAAGTAACCTTTTGGACTTAAAACAAAAAGCTTTTTATGGTTGCAGTGAACTTCAGGAAGTGATTTTTCCAGACACCTTAACGAGTATTGGTGAAGAAACATTTTCAGGTTGTATCAAACTACATGATTTTGTTTTTCCTGCCAGTCTAGCAGTTATAGGAGGGTTGGCATTCAATGGCTGTCAATCAATCCAAAATATTAATCTTCCTGCCAGTTTAACTGCAATCGGAGCATATGCTTTCAGCGGATGTATCGCTATTACAGGTTTTACTGTTGAAGAATCCAATCCAAATTTTTCTTCTATGGATGGTATTTTATACAATAAATTACAAACACATATTTATCGGGCACCTGGTCAATTAACAGGTTCTTTAACGGTACCTTCCACTGTAACGACACTGGCAAATGGTGCATTTGAAAATTGTAGGGAAATTACACATATAGTATTGCCGGATGATATTACAAACATCCCTTTTGATGCCTTTCGAAATTGCAGTAATCTAATTTCAATAAACATTCCACTTAATTGTCAGATAATCAGAGAACGGGCATTCTATTTATGCAGCAGTCTAATCGAAATCACATTTCCCATTAAGGTAAACGATATAGAAAGTCAAGCTTTTGCTGGTTGTTCTGAGTTGAAACAAGTTTATTCTATCAGAGAAACTGCTCCTAATCTTAACCAAACAGCATTCACAGAATGCCACTCTGATTTGAAGATAGAAGTACGTTCCAGTTATTATCAGTCATATTATAATGCCTGGAAAAATAAGGGAATTCAAATATATATTATTGAGCCTTATTATGTCCAATTCAACTTGGATGGTGGAATATTGGTTAGTGGATCATATCAGTATTATATTTATGATGGCTCTGAATTACAGGAACCTGTTACCCAAAAAGAAGGATATACATTCATAGGATGGGATACCCCATTTGATGAGATTGCTTCTGATGTAACCATTAAAGCTCTTTGGGAAATAAAAACATTTATCGTGACATTTAATAGCAATGATGGAACACTTTTGTCTGGTAATTTAGAGCAAATTGTAGAGTACGGTGGAAGTGCAGTTGCTCCAAATTGTGAAAAAGTTGGTTATTATTTACAATGGGATAAAAATTTTAATCGAATAACGGAAGATATAACTATTAACGCTATTTGGACTATTAAAATATTGTCGGTTAATTTTAAGGGAGACAAAGGAACATTGGTTTCTGGTGAAGAATATCAGACAATAACTTATGGAGAAAGTGCTGTTGCTCCTGTTTATGCTGCTTCTGGATATCGTTTTGTGGGCTGGAGTCATGAAGTTGATAATATTACTGAAAATGTTATAATAACCGCTTTATGGGAAATAATCACTTATACCGTAACTTTTGATGGTGATGGTGGTGTTTTAATTAGTGGTGAAGCAGTTCAAACAATTGAACACGGTCAGATGGCTATTGCTCCTGTTTTTGAAAAAGAGGGTCATAAATTTTCCTACTGGATTGGTAATTTTAATGCAATCTATTCCGATAAAACAATTAAAGCTTTTTGGATTGCAGAATCCTATTTCATTACATTTGATGGTAATGGCGGAACACTGACAAATGGCAGTGTTTCCATTACATATACCCTACCATATGGGGTGACTGTTACCACACCTTCCTTCACCAGAGAAAATTATCATATAGTGGGTTGGACTCCAGAATTGGAGACAGTAAAAAAAGATATCACTTATTATGCAGTATGGGAAATAAATACTTATATCGTTCAGTTTGATGGTGGTGGCGGAACTCTGACTAATGGAGAAGAAATGCAGGAAGTAGTTTGGCAGGAAGATGCTGTTCCGCCGGTTTACACAAGAGAGGTGTATGAGTTT
>JAQUYJ010000145.1 GCA_028691905.1 Bacilli bacterium | reverse complement strand
CAGTGCTGTTTCGCTGACATTGATACCAATCGCTTCTAGTGAAGGCAGAGCACGGTCCGGATAGCGGCAGGGTTCCAGTGGATACGTACATTTATTGCAGATATCACATCCTCCAAATCCCAATACTTTTGCTTTCAGTTTGTTTTCTAATATCAATTGATTGATTTGTTTTGCCAATGTATTCATCGTTTTTCGGGCTTCATTCATCGAATCAATGTCAAACTGATCTTCCAGATGAAATGTTTTCGCAAAAAAAATGGCACTGGGAAAAGAAATGTACTGCTGTTTCAATGCAGCAACAGACCCTACTCCCGGAGGACATACCCATGTCTGATGATACATTCCACATTGATTTTTCTCACAGTACCAGCGCAGTTCCGGAGAATAAATGACATCTTCCTTTTTGATATACCGGATTTGATCCATATTTATTTGAATGAATTGTTTGATTTGTTCCATTTTTTGCTCCCTCATTTATTATATCATAAAATACCTCCCTAAACAATCCTCGCTTTTCTTTACTTTTTTACTTTTCTTTGTTATACTAAATCATCATAAAGGAGGTTTTTTACATGACTTTACAACTTCGAATCATCCACTTTTTCCAAGATCATGCGACTAATTTTACCAATACACTAGCTGAACTCATCACCATTTTAGGGGAAGAATACGTTTTAATCGGAATTCTTGCTTTCATATATTTTGTTTATAACAAGCAGGCTGGTGAACGAATCGCCTATTCCGTTTTTCTTTCTCTTTGTTTAAACAATGCCGTCAAAGGTCTTGTGAGAGCACCGCGTCCAGAAATTGTTGATCCCACCATTATTCCTGTTCGGGCTGAAACTGCAACCGGTTATTCTTTCCCCAGCGGTCACACGCAGACAGCAGCTGCCTTCTATACTTCTGTCGGTTTTGTTTTCAAAAAGAAAAAACTGTGGATTGCGATTGGCATCCTTATCTTTTTAATTGGATTGTCAAGAGTAGTACTCCGCGTTCACTTCCCTATTGATGTTATCGTGGGAGCTCTCTTGGGGATTGGATGTGCCTTGCTTGGCTCTTTGCTGTATGCGAAAGTGGAGAACAGTAAAAGACATAAATTTCTATTGTTGGGGATAACAGCTGTTGTCTTTCTTCCTTTTATGTTTTTGTATATGCGGCCTACTTACGAAGATATGGAAATCTACCGTGATTTTTATACCGGATATGCCCTCTTTCTTGGTTTTATTCCTGCCGTTTATATCGAAAACACTTTCGTTGGGTTTGATTGCTCTTCCAAACTGTCAATCCGAATCATCCGTTTTGTTATTGCCATGATTTTATTGCTGGGTATTCAAATGGGTTTGAAACTGGTTTTCCCACAGCAAAGTATTTTCTTTGATATGCTGCGTTATTTTTTAGTCAGTTTTGTCGGTTTGGGCTTGTATCCCCTAACTTTTAAATATCTGAAGTTACGATAAATTACCTACTAAAAAATCATCCATAAAGGATGATTTTTTTTATTCAGGAACTGCTACTTTAGCTGTCCAGTATTCAGTCATTAGACGAACCGTTCCCGCATTGTTTTCATTTAATCTGCTTTTTATATATCCGTAACGGAAAATACATATTCCATCCACTTCGGGTAACTTCACATTATACAGGACCTGATCCGACGCTTCGTAAGGATTGGTTCCCCAGCCATAACTGGTCATATAAATACCCATTCCTGTATACAGTTTCACGTTTTTGTAGCGAACCACCTGTGCCCACCAATCAGCCAAATGTCCATAAATAACAATTGTTTGTGTGAAACTCCAATAAGTTTGGGGACAGATATAATCAATCCATTCCTTATCAATCCATTTTTTTGTGTCGGAGTATAAGTATCCGCCATAATGTTCCATCCCTGCAGTATTGGATCCATTTGTAATAGCTGTGCCGTTTTCATCATAGGTGACAATTCCGTTTCCGTTGCGCCAGACTCCACTAGGCGATATTCCAAGTTCTACCTGTCTGTTATTGGCCTGATTGTAAGCACGCATTTCCTGGCTCAGATCACGAATAAAAATATCTACTTGTTCTCTACGCCAATCCTCAATATTGGTTGTGGAAGAAGAAGCTTTATATTTATTATATGTTACGGTATCAGCCGTTGTACTGATGTAGAAGTAATCATCAAAATGGATTGCATCCACATCATATTTCTCAATTATTTCCATACAGGTATCTACAAGGAATTCCCGTACTACGGGTTCTCCCGGATTTAGAATCGATCCGCTTGACCCAATTAAAACATTCTCAGCCTTACTTGCCGGATTAAGAGGGTAATTTTCGTATTTGTCTAAAATGGATGTAAGATTTGTAGAAGATCCGATTCGATATGGATTGAGCCAGGCATGAAATTCAATTCCCCGCTTATGGCATTCATCAATGAACCACTCCAGATAATCCCATTCCGAAAAATCCGCTGCAGATACATAGCTTGCTATTGGACTTAATTCGGTCGGATAATAAGCATCATTATGGGTACGGATATGATAAACAATAGCATTCATATTCCATTCTACCATTTTATCCAATACATCCAACAATTGATCTTGCATTTGTTCCTTGGAGGAATATCGGGAAATGTCTCCTACTATATGGGAAACCCATACCCCTCTGAATTCTTTTTCTTTTTGAACATAGGTGTCAACAGTCTGAATCTGAGTCGTGGAATTGCGGTAATACACCGGTGTTCCATTGGAATAATAAGGTGTTGTCCAAACGGCTTGTAAAGTGACATTGTCTTCAAAACGATAGACAAACGGTGCTTTTACTTCC
>JAQUYJ010000144.1 GCA_028691905.1 Bacilli bacterium | reverse complement strand
GATTTTGAAGTTTCTGTTATAACCAATCCCGATCAAAGTTATTCGGTTAAAAGAGGACCGATTCTTTTCGCACAGGAACTTACTACCCTTCAAACCAATAAAAGGGGAAAGTCTCCCTATCAGGACCAGGTCTATACCACAGAAGATAAGCCGGTCAGTCCCTTTAATAACGCTCATGAAATAGAAGTGGAAGCAGTTCACAAAATAGAAGATCCTACCACTCTATATGGATCAACCATGCACCTGATTGGTAGAAACAAAAACCAAGAAAAAAGGATAAAGTTGGTATGGTATGGGCAGACAATTCTTCGTGTTGCCCAGTGGGAGGAAAACAAATGAGAATGATTTTGGTTTTATTGTTTGCTGTAATAACCTTGGTTTTGGTGATTTTTGAAGTACCGATCGGGTGGATTGCCATTATCGGAGCTCCTATTTTTATCTATTTGTTTTTGGTTGCTTCCAACTTAAAAAAGAAAGAAGAGCTAACCAAGGAAGCAAGAGAAGAAAAAGGATTACGGGATACTGACGACCGGTTTTAAGAAATGTTTAAGTAAAAAGGTGTTTAATAGCATTATAGAAAATGAAACTGTTTTCATTTTGGAAAGGAAAGAATATGAAAAAAACACTTTTTACTTGTTTTTTATGTCTTTTTGTTTTTTCGCTGGTTGGCTGTTCAACCCCCAATGCCGGTTACAACGAGTTTGATTACTACTATCCGAGCGACGAACTGACCGGTGATGAGTACCAGGAAATTATCGAAAACGACTTTACTTTAACTGCAGACAAAGCAACATCAGCAATGGCACTTTCTGCCTCGACTGCTTCCTATGCGAATCTACGCAGTGCAATCAATGAAGATCGGGCTATTTCAACGGATCAGATTCGAATTGAAGAAATGATTAATTATTTCCGCTTTTCCTATCAGGACCCAACAGAAGATGAAGTCCTGTCCGTTCAATCGACTTTACTTCCCACACCGTGGAATGAAGAAACCCATTTATTATTAATCGGGATGAAAGCAGAAGATGTCGAACTGTCCACTGTTCCCAATAATTTGGTCTTTTTAATTGATACATCCGGTTCAATGAACAGTGAAAACAAGCTTCCCCTTGTTCAACAGTCCTTTACGCTTTTAACCGAGCAGTTAAAAGCAACCGACAGGGTATCCATTGTTACTTATGCGGGAAGTGATACCGTCGTTTTGGATGGTGCATACGGTGATGAAAAAATCAGAATCAATGCAGCAATCAACGATTTATATGCCAGTGGTTCCACTGCCGGCGCAAAAGGGTTACAACGTGCCTATCAACTCGCGGAAAAACATTTTGTGAGCGATGGCAACAACCGCGTAATTCTTGCCACCGATGGGGATTTCAATGTTGGAATTTCTACTACATCCGGGCTGGAAGATTTTATTTCCGAGAAAAAGGATGATGGTGTTTATTTATCCGTTCTTGGTTTTGGATATGGCAATTACAAAGATAATAAACTGGAAACCCTTGCCAGCAAAGGAAACGGCAATCATGCCTATATTGACAGCATATTAGAAGCCAGAAAAGCGCTTATTACCGACATCAACGGGACACTCTTTACTGTTGCAAGGGACGCAAAAGCGCAGATTACCTTTAATGAAGAGGTCATTGAATCCTACCGTTTGATTGGCTATGAAAATAAAATGATGACGGATGATGAATTTGAAGACAGCAATACCGATGCCGGTGAAATCGGTGCCGGTCATCAGGTTACGATTGTTTATGAAGTGAAATGTAAGACAACACAAGATAATTCAGTTGGAACCGTATTGATCCGTTATAAATCACCGGTTGTAGGCGAAGAAGATGTTATCGAACAAAGTGCTGTTCTGGACCGCAGGGTGCAGGGGATAGCTGAAGAAGATTGTCTTTTTATTACCAGCGTTGTGGAAACAGGACTGGTTTTAAGGGAATCAGCATTTTTAGGGAGTGGATCTTTTCAGGGTGCCAAGCTTCGTATTCAGGATCTGGATTGTCTGGATG
Organism: Bacilli bacterium; assembly: GCA_028691905.1. Classification (GTDB taxonomy): domain Bacteria; phylum Bacillota_I; class Bacilli_A; order ML615J-28; family CAG-698; genus JAQVOS01. The sequence goes on along the minus strand of JAQUYJ010000144.1, from coordinate 796 downwards.
CAGATGAATTCAAACAGGAATTCTACAATTTGATTATCAAACTAATGGATTAAAAAAGGTGGCAGCACCTTTTTTTTCTGAATGGGTAGCAATTCATCTGTTTTTTTGTTATAATATAGGTGGTGAAAAGAGATGCAACTACGAATTGGAACATATAATATCAGACATGGTTCAGAAAAAGGCCGTTATTTAGACCAAATTGCTGATTTGATTGCAAGTCAGAATCTGGATATCGTCGGTCTGCAGGAAGTGGATTATATGATTGCCCGCTCCGGCAAAGAAGATACACTGAAAAAAATAGCAGACCGGGCCGGATATCCCTATTATCAGTTTTTCAAAGCGATTGATTATCAGGATGGGGAATACGGACTGGGAATCATCAGCAGGTATCCGTTTCATTTTCAAAAAAGAACCTTTCTTCCCAACTGCGTGTATGAAAAGCGTATTTTGGTCGAAGTTCAGGTTGAAATCGGTTCGTTTTTACTCGCCTTTTTCAATACCCATCTTGACCTTGGGTCATTTGAAGCGGTAAGAAAAGCGCAGTTTGCCTGCCTGAATCAGGAATTGAAAGACAGGAATCCTTTTGTGCTGGTGGGAGATTTTAATGTGACGGACTGGACTAAAGCAGTCCATCACTTTGAATGGGACAGTCTGGAAGGTGTCAACTGCGCCAATTCCGTAAACAATCCCCTTTATACCTTTCAGGATGACCGTTCGCCCCACCGCGCTCCGATAGACAATATCATAACGAATGCAGCATATCCGATAAGTGATATCTGTTTACATAAAGAACAAT